>NZ_JBFLVD010000007.1:0-38051 GCF_040750395.1 Scandinavium sp. UTDF21-P1B | reverse complement strand
GATTATCCGTGGCGATTCAAACATATTAAATAAAACAATTAGTTACATGAGAGAACAGCCCCTTTTTCTTTGGCAGTATCGGCCAACGGATAGCAGCAACCTCCTTCTATGGTCTGTCCTTCCACCCTTCCAGTTAAAGAGATAAGCACATTAAGGGTGTCTGCTTATCAGGACCTTCCACAAAATAAACCAACCACTCCTGCCTCAATCAAAATAGCAAGGTACTTAACGACCGCTGAAAAAAAACTTGTATTGAAGCTTGTTCATAATAGAATTGAGTTCAAATACTTATGCCAGGGATCAGTCATGGATGATATCGAAGTTAAAATGCGGGAGTTTGGTTTCACTGATAAAGAACTAAAAAAGTTCCGCGACTATCAGCAACAAGATGATAAGGGAACAATCCTTTATCAGTTAAAAGGACTAAAACGTGGATTTTATATTATGGTGCTCCTTTATTCTTTGCTTGCGATAAGATGGGGCTACTCATTAATGACTGGCGACAAAAGCTCAATTATAGCGTTCTCTTTTATATTGCTACTATTCGCATTTGCTCTGTACATAGCAGCCCCATTCAGGCTAGCATTTAAATCTGTCTGTTTTTTAAAAAAACACAAATTTACTGGTTATCGTTGATTGATTTTAATGCCATGCTGTCATTATACATTTCAAGAATTAAATCCGCTTTACTCATCTGTTTAAGGCCACGGACATAGTCACTGGGAATATAATGGAATAAACGCCAGGCGCTGGATTTAAGAGTTAGCCTGGCGAGTCCATAACCCGACAAGGTAAGATCCATCACGCTGAAAGCCGTTGCGCCAGCCCGTGTCTGAAACCCAGCAAACTCGGCTACGGCAATGTAGCCTTCTTTCATAAAACCAACGGTATCATCCCTACTTTCAACAATGTTAACGATTCCCTCATGGATTGCATTAGCGCCATGCAGAACAAGCATAGAACCAAACGCCATTCCTATTATATTTCCCGGAGCAGATGCAAAAACAACTGCTACACCACCAACTATCTGAAGCGTGCCCGATACAATGCTTATACCATCTACAACATAGCTCCAGACGCCTTTTTCATGTTTAACCGTAATAGAAGTATGAATTTTGGCCATTCCATGGCGTAGCCGACTATCCTGTTCCTTAAGATTTTCAGTCTCTTGCTTTATATTCCGAAGAAATTCTTTTCGTTCGTTATCCGTCTTTGCGTTTTCAATCGCCCTTAAGTTCCCATTGATAAAAAACCTGATTTCAGACTCAAACCTATCGCGTATAAAAAAATCTTTCAAATGCCTTACAGCCACGCTTTTAGCCGTATCCAGTAAGCGATCGGCTTCGAGTTTAGCCATAATTAAAAAATAATTCGAATTACTTCCTGAGTTTAAAATAAGATCCATATTAAAAGCCTGTAGACATCCCAAAGTGAGAATGTATCTTAACAATCGAGCAGTATTAAAAGGGTGTTTTTTATAAATTTTGGGATTTTAGAGCGAGCAAAATTCCCAAATATGAAATTGGGGCTCCATGATGTAAAAGAAAAATAATGATCTGTTCAGCCAAAGCTTCTGCATTACAGTCAGACCATTGGCTGTGCTTACAGTACATTGTACAAACGAGATAATGATTTATTCGGTGAACATTGGTCTGATTGATGTCAACCCCGCTTCAGGTGTTGGGACGGCCTTTGAAAAGCCTAATAAACAAAACATGCCGACGCTACGGCCAGAAGAATTGCCGAAACTAATGCGCTCTTTGGTGATGTCGAATCTGTCTGTTCTGACTTGCTGTCTTATTGAGTGGCGGCTTCTGACCCTTTTGCGCCCTTCTGAGGCTTCCGGGGATCAGTGGGCAGAAGTCGATCTCGATGCAAAGCTCTGGACTATTCCTGCCGAGCGGATGAAAGCTAAGCGGGAACACATTGTTCCTTTATCCGCTCAAGCGTTAGATATTCTAGAGGTGATGAAACCTATTAGTGCCCATCGTGAACATGTTTTCCCAGTAGAAATGACCCTAAACAGTCAATGAATAGCCAAACAGCCAATGCTGCGCTGAAGAGAATTGGTTATAGTGGAAAGCTTGTTGCACATGGTTTGCGTTCTGTTGCCAGTACAGCCATTAATGAAGCCGGATTTAACCCTGATGTAATTGAGGCTGCGTTAGCTCATTCTGACAAAAACGAAGTTAGGCGTGCCTACAATCGTTCAATTTATTTAGAATAGAGAATCACCTTAATGGATTGGTGAGACGAATATTGTAAAAAAAACTTACCCATTTCAATGATATGCTATTTCAAGAATAGAAGACATTTTAAAAATAAATTCAAGCGAGCTAAAATTTAGCTCGCTTATAATTCACATACAATTTCAGCTTACTTTTACGCCAATAAAAGTATAATCGTCAACAATGTTCTTCTCGATCCTTTTCCTCAAGCTACTCGCAAAGGCAGAAGGAGAATTCATTGTTTTTTCAGAAAATTTGGGTCTGGCATCCCAATATTTATAAGCTCCATCAGACATTGCATAAATTTGAAGAATACCATTGAACTTTAGCTCATCAATTGGTAAAGATATTAGCTCAAAATTCAAATCAGTTGTATTCGATAGAGCATTAATTAAAATTGAAGACAATCTTTCTTTATGATTCCTCAAATTACGTAACTTATGCTCCCCTGAGTCAAGAAGCTCTTGATATCTAGTTTGATCTGTTGTTAGCTGATTTAATTTATTATTTTTACTGAAATAGACACGACAATCACCAGAATGTCCAATTAACACCTCATTATCTTTAATGTGAATAATTGTTAACGTTGTAGCTGTGCTAATACTTAAATTATCAATTTCTTTTTTAGCTGCATGAAATGCCCCTTCAATAGAGAAAGAGCTTTGCCCGAGCACTTGCTTGATACCTAGAATAGCAGCATGCGATGCAAGAATTGAATGTTCTGAAGAGCCAACACCATCAGCCACAGCAAAAACTATATTAAAGTTACTATCATATGACGGAGGTAAATAAAAATCTTCATTTTCATTTTTTTCGGGTTGTTTTGAGCTAAAACAAGACATTTCAATTATATTATTCATAGTTTAAACCCCCGTCACCTTTATAAAATCTTCCAATAACTCCTGTGTATCTTGATATCGTTCTTCAGGCCAATGAGCACAACATTTAGCTATCAACCTTCTTAATTTATCGCTTCTCCCCGAACAATATATGTCAGCAATGATTTTCCCTACAGCAAATATATCAGTTTGAAAAGAGAAAAGACCGCTTTCATGTATCTCTGGAGCTCGGTAACCATCAGTACCCATCTGATTCGGATTAAACTTTGTTTTAACCTCAGCTCGTAAGGTGCCTCTATCTTTTACAAGACCGAAATCAGTTATTTTATATTTTCCACTGGAATAATAAAGTATATTCCCAGGTTTTAGATCGCAATGTATATAATTATTTCATGTATGGTAACAATCCCCTTTAAGTTCTGAATGACGGCTGATTACTTCTCAGCATCACTCATACCATTGCGAATAGATTCATATAAATTGCACTCAGCCAACTCCATTACAAAATATGGTTTGTCGCCATTTGTATTAAAAAGAACTATTGGCGCAATAGAATCATAATTTATTCTATTGAGAATGCATTGCGTTTTTATTTCAACTAAAAAACGCTGTCTCAAGTCAGTTAACTCTTTTATTGCTGTGTCGTCATACTCTGGGCACGGCGCAAAATATTTGCGGGCATATGATGTTACGTTGGTATGCGTCAAATTGTGCACACCAACCTGAAACACTTCGCCAAATCCCCCACGGCCCAGCTTGCGACCGTCTTCAAGTAAATAATTACCGCACCGTTCCACGGCGCCCCTTCATTCTAAGTAATGGCATGATAAGATTGGGAAAACACATACAATTTTCTTTTTTATACACCGTTACTATTTGGCGCGCAATGCTTTCACCGACGGCCCAAAGCCGCGCCAGTGCGGCAGCGGTCGAAAAATTTGGGGTTTTGCATACATGGCTATTTTTGCGAAACTTTAGGTTTTTTTGGGGATTACGACACGGATTTTTGCAGGGTTGCTGTGCCTGACCATGGAGCAAGAACTGACACTCTTCAGGCGGTTATTTTTCCCGGCTATCTCAGGGATACCCTGTCTGGCCGAAATCCGATGAACATCAGAATGTAATGTCCTTACTCAGATCAGGCATAGGTAAGCATCTTTCAATACCAGAGCTCTGTGCTAAGGATTAATAATCAAAGTACTCCCTGGATTTCTCTTCTTATAACGGTGGTACTGCAAAATCAGCTCAGCCAGTTCGTCGTCAACTGCGTAGAAGTACGCTTCTGGTACATCGAGCACTGCAGCAATCTTGCAGACCAGCTTGAAGTCCGGGGAATGAACTTCCTTCTCATACGAACTGATACGAGCGCTTGCAGATTCTTCATCAAGACCCGCGCGAACGCCTAGTTCTGCTTGTTTTAAATCTGCACTAACTCTCGCAATTTTAAGTCTTTTACCGATCACAGTTGCATCCAGGTCCTGTTGAGATGCAAGAATTATCCTCCAGTAGCCGACTCCTCTCTTCATGATTTCCTTTACATATTCAAGCAATACTTTAAACAAGACCAAATAAAGAACAAAATTAAAGAATTACATGACTAATCACTGTTAATAAGGGAGCAATAATGTTTGAACATGAAGACTGGCACAAAGCCGATATCATCGCCGCACTGCATAAGCGTGGGACAAATATGGCGAAACTTTCACGGGAAGCGGGACTGGCATCTTCCACACTGGCGAACGTACTACTACGTCCGTGGCCGAAAGGAGAATGGATGATTGCTAATGCGCTTGGCCTACATCCGTCGGTGATCTGGCCGACGCGATACGTTGGTGATCCTGATAGCCGTTTACCGAGACAGAAGCTTAATCAGAATACATGACCATTTTTAACCGGGGCACTATGCCCCGGGTCTGTATGTGTTCAATTTCCCGAATCGACTAACCGGCACTTCATCTTTATCAACTGAAAAGCACACAGTATCTATTGCCCCTGCTGCGGTTGGCGGTTGTAGCCAACAGGCCTGCTCCAGTCGTCATCGTATTTAATATTTCCCACAATGCTTACATGAATCCGAACCTTTTAGGTGCCTTGTTAGGCACCTCATAATTTGTGCTCGACGATCGGCCGGATCAGTAGCTGTTGCTTTTTAACCCAGCAGCCCCGCAGAACCGACAGGCCACTGAATATCACCTGATGCCGTTGTCAGATGAGTGTGACGCCTCCGCCTGCACAGCCTTCAGCCAGGCAATCAGCATATCCGCCAGCGCATCAGAAAACAGATGAATATCATCATCATTGTGTGGATGAATGGAGTAACTGCTGCCCACAGAACCTAATGTGGTGGTAAGTAGCTCAAAAGCTACGCGGCGCTGTTCCGTGCTCGCCTCAGGCAACACTTCGGCAATAAACCGCTCGTAGATAACGTCGCCTACCGCGCTGCTCTCTTTGGCCTCCGGCGCATCCCGGTAGAGCGGAGCGGCGTCGTTGAGCGCCTGGCGCAGCTTCGCCTCCTCACATTCGGATTTAATAAACACCTGCACCAGCGTACGCAATCTCTCCATCGGTGGGACCTGCTGGTTTCCCAGAATAGCCTCCAGCGTTCCAAGGGTTTGCTGCCATTCGTCACTTTGTAAGCGGAACAGAATGGCGGCTTTGTTAGGAAAATACTGGTACACCGACCCGACGCTGACGCCAGCCTTCTCCGCTACCCTGGCGGTGGTGAAGCGGGCGGCCCCCTCTTTTTCAAGAACCTGAATAGCCGCCTGCACAATGGCGGAAACCAGCTCCGTTGAACGTGCCTGTTTTGGCTGTTTTCTTGATGAAATCAGAGGCTTAATTCTGGGTGGCATCGGTCGTCCCTCTCGTATCTGAATGCGAATAGTTTATGCGACTATTTCGTCGTATTCTTTAAAAAATTGACGAATCAGTCGCATTTTAGGCTTCTCTTGTCACCTGTTCAACTTTTAAGGATTTACTATGTCGACCACCCTTACGACCGCACCGCTGGCAGCGTTATTAGATTCACTTTTTGAGCAAGCCAACAGCGCAGCGAGTTCTTCTCTGGCGATGATCCCACGCAGCGACCGGGAGCGCATGATGACCAGCAAGACGGAATATCGCGAACTGTACGGTCATCTGAAAGATCTTTGGCTCCCTGTGACGCGTGAAACCGGCACGCTGCTTTATATGCTGGCACGTAGTATTCGCGCTGAGCATATTATTGAGTTTGGCACGTCATTCGGTATTTCCGCACTGCACCTGGCGGCGGCGCTTGAAGATAACGGCGGCGGTTTGCTGATCACCAGCGAATTTGAGCCGGGCAAAGTTGCAAAAGCGCGCGAACATATTCATGCCGCCGAGCTGGCAGCGCGGGTCGATGTGCGCGAAGGCGATGCGCTGCAGACGCTGGCGAAGGATCTTCCCTCCTCTATTGATATGGTGCTGCTGGACGGTGCAAAAGCGCTTTATACGGAAATTCTGGCGCTGCTTGAGCCGCGACTGCGCCCTGGTGCGCTGATTATTGCCGATAATGCTGACTACAGCCCGGAATATCTGGAGTATGTGCGTAATCCGCAGAACGGTTATTTCTCCGTGCCGTTTGCGGACGATGTGGAATTAACGTATCGCATCGGCTGATCCTTCCCGATTTATTTCCTGACGACTCATCAATGGCGCTCTGCCTTTTTTGAGAACAACTTACAGATTAAAAAAAGCGTTATGATTGAACAACAAAATCAAATTTCACAGGGTAAGAATGTCTTTCTGACGTTACTACCGGGCGTTCTCGCCATCTTTATCGGCTTTCTCATTATGGGAATGCAGCTTCCGGTATTGCCGGTATATCTGCATGACACCCTCGGCGCAAGCACGCTGATGGTCGGCGTGGTTATTGGCTCCCAGTTTGTGGCGGCGCTGCTGTCCCGCTCATGGGCCGGGAACTTCGCGGATATCCACGGAGCGAAACGAGCAACGGTGATAGGCCTGTTAGTGATCGCCGCTTCCGGGATCCTTTATCTGCTCTCACTGCTGTTTCTGCACACCCCGGCAGTGTCGGTCGGAGTGCTGTTGGCGGGGCGCATTGTGCTGGCACTCGGCGAAAGTCTGCTGGTGACGGGTGCTATGGGATGGGGGATCGGCCTGGTCGGCGCGCGTAACGCCGGGAAGGTGATGTCCTGGAACGGCATTGCAATGTACGGTGCCTACGCGCTGGGTGCACCGCTCGGTATTGCCTTTAACGCCTGGGGTGGTTTCTTCGGGCTTTCCCTGGCCGCGCTGCTGGTGCCGTTTCTCGCGCTGCTGATTATTGCCCGCGTGCGCGCCGTGGTGCCGACCTCAACGACAAAAACGCCGTTTTACAGCGTGCTGAGTGCAGTCTGGAAACCGGGTCTTGGACTGGCACTGTGCAGCGTGGGATTTGGCGTTATCGAAGCGTTTATTGCCCTGCTGTTTACAGCCCATCACTGGGGTAACGCCTCGCTGGCATTTACCGCCTTTGGCCTCGCGTTTATCGTGGCGCGCCTCTTCTTCGGCCATCTGCCGGATAAACTGGGCGGCGCAAAAGTAGCGCTGGTGTGCGTGGTAATTGAAGCCCTGGGGCAACTGCTTATCTGGCGGGCCGACACCGCAATGCTTGCGTATCTCGGCGCGGCACTGACCGGCTTTGGCTATTCGCTGGCGTTTCCAGGCTTCGGTGTGGAAGCGGTACGCCGCGCTCCGCCACAGACCAGCAGCCTGGCGATGGGTGCATATGTAGCTTTCCTCGATATCTCATTAGGGATCACCGCGCCTCTGGCGGGTGCACTGGCGGGAAAATGGGGCATTAACACAGTCTATCTGGCGAGTGCCGGGGCCGTTGCGCTGTCGGTGATTATGGCGCTGTTATTAATGGCAGGACGCAAAAATCAAGCCTGACAGACCCGACATACTTAAAGATTTATGCTCATCCTGAATGTCGTTAACGTTGGGCTGACTCGTCTGTCGTGGCAAGTCAGCCCAACCTTCCGCCCTGTCTCACCTTCCTTTTTCTCATCAAAATGGGAAAAAACTATAAAAACACTTCATCAATAATGTCCTGCCGCTTCAGCTCCCTAAAACTCCCCTCCTCCAGATACACAACCCGATCCGCAGAAGCGATAGTTTCCGGGCGATGGGCAATCAGCAGAACGGGAAGCCCCAGCTGGCGTAGCGTCTGGCTTATCTGGATCTCACTTTCTACATCGAGATGGCTGGTCGCTTCATCCAGCAGCAGTAACCCCGGTTTCTTATACAGCGCCCTGGCCAGCAGAATACGCTGCTTTTGCCCTCCGGAAAGCCCTCCGCCGGTTTCACCAATTAATGTCTGGTATCCCATCGACATCGCCCTAATATCGCCGTCGATAAGCGCCAGCCTGGCGCACTGGATCATCCATTCATGGTTGCGATCGTCGCTGAAGAAAATAATGTTATCGGCAACAGAGCCGCGGAACAGATAATCATCCTGCAACACGGTCCCGATTCGCTGGCGAACCTGAAAATAATCCGGATGCGTATGCGGTATACCCAAAGTCCGAATCGTTCCCTCATCAGGGGTGTGAATGCCAAGAATGAGCTTCACCAGCGTCGATTTGCCACAGCCAGATTTACCCGTAATGGCCACGACCTCACTGGCATGAAGCGTCAGCGACAATCCTTTGATTATCGGTTTATTCCCGCCCTTGTGGCAGAAAACAATGTGCTCAAGTGAGAGTGAAGAATGCACATCTTCAACCCCAACGTTCCTGTAGACGGAAGGAACCACAGAGGAGCTGTTATCCTCCGTCGAAGGCGGCTGATGACCCTCGGCTGGCGTCAGAACGATATCGGCCAGGCGTTCGTTATAAACATCAAGCATACGCCAGGAGAAAAAGTTGTCCGTCAGCGTGCTGATGCTGGATGAAAAGCGCCCCTGATAGGAGAGATAGGCAACCAGCATGCCGACGGTAAAGGTGCCGTTCAGCACTTCGCCTGCGCCTTTCCACAAAATAACCGCCGATACCACGCTGCTGGTCAGGGTATGCGCAATGTCATAGCACATCAGCAAGCGGCTCTGGCGAAGCTGCGTATTTCTGCGGATGACGTTGAGATTCAACCAGGCTGCCTCGCGGTGCGCCGTCACGCCGTTAATTCTCAGGCTCATGATACCGTTGAGCGTTTCCAGAAAATGCCCGGACTCGCGCGCATCGGCATCCCAGACATCCTCCGCAGAGCGTCGCAGAGCCGGGTACCACAACGCTCTTAGCAGGCCATAGATAACGGCGGCCAATACCGCTATCAACGTCAACTCCGTGCTATAGAGCAGCATCATGCAAAGTGCGGTGACAACAAGCAATACGTCCAGAACCCCTTCCAGAACCTGCGTAGTCAGCGCCTGCTGGATGTTATCCACTGCGTCAAAACGGGCATTCACGCTTCCTTTGCTGCGGGCATCAAACCAGGTGAGAGGAAGGCGAACCAGATGATGGAAAACCCGGGCCGTCCACTGCATGTTGAAATTCACAGACAGCGTAATCGTGGCCCACTGCCGGGCCAGCGACAGCAGCATCTGAGTCAGGGATAACAGCAGCAGGGCAATAATAATAACGACCAGCAGACTTCGATCGGCGGCCACCAGCACCTCATCAATCACCAGCTGGTTGAGAAGGGGTCCGCCGAGCGCAAGAAGCTCCAGCACAAGCGCAAAGATAATGATGCGAAGCAGGGCGGGCAGCAGGCCAGGGGTCTTGCCGGTCAGCTGCCGCAGGTGAATTCTCTGCCTCTCATCCCTGACCGTGAAATCACTGGCTGGCGTCAGCTCCAGCGCCACGCCGGTGAAGTGCTTCCCTGCGTCCTGCAAGGAAATGGTCACCCTTCCCTTGTCGGGATCGTGGATCTCCAGCCTGTTCCCGCGAATCTTATGCAGCACCACAAAATGATTCATATTCCAGTGGAGAATGCACGGCAGAGAGAGTGATTTCAGCTCTTCAAGCTCCAGGCTGACTGCCCGTGCGGAGAGCCGGATAACGGCCGCACATTCAATCAGCCTGCGCAGCGTCATCCCCTGCGTACTGATGCTGAAGCGCTCGCGTAGCGTGGGTAAATCCGTCTGTAAGCCATGCCAGCAGGCCATCATCGCCAGGCATGCCAGACCGCATTCTGCTGACTCCGTTTGCCGGATGACGGGAAGCTGTTTTCGCCCTGCCCATTTTAGTGCTTCCATTACAGTTTTCCTTTCAGGCTCCAGATGGGCTCCGTCAGCCACTCCCAAAGATGGCGGGTATCCAGGCTGACGTCTCCCTCCAGCGTCATGCCAGGGCGCAGGGGCTCATTCTTTCCATAGGCCAGGATAAACGTGCTTTCGGGTTCAACGATGACGCGATAGTGACCCTCATCCTCTTTCCATGTCACGGGAGATAAAGTGAGTAAATCCGCAGGCGCCAGCGTTGTGCGGCTGATTTCACGGATAGCGCCGTACTGAACGCCAAACTTCTGGTACGGGAATGCAGCGAACCGGAGTGCCACTCTTTGCCCAGGCCGAATGAAGCCTGCATGTTTGCTGGTCGCATAGAGTTCGATTTGCAGACGTGCGTTATCGGGCATCAGCGTCATCACAGGTACTGACGTTCTGACGGGCTGACCTTGCCTGACCAGTACCGCCGCAACGGTGCCGGAAACGGGCGCGGTCAGCGTAAACTTTTCCTGTCCTGCCAGCTCTGCCTGCTGTTGCCCGATGGCCTGCAACTGCCTGTCCAGCTCTGCCCTGCGGCTTTCCCCCTGCAGAATAAGGTGCTGAAGATCGTCTTCAGCGGTTTTCATGGCGGTATGCAGCTGCAAAAGCCCCTGACGCCGATCTTCAGCATTTTGCCGGGCGGCGGAAACCTCGATTTGTTTCTGCTGATACTCCACCTTAGAGACGTAATGCGTGCCCGCCAGCTTTTGATAACGCCCCATGACGGACGTAGCCAGCGCGACCTGATGCTCAGCAAGCAGCAGCCGCTGCTCTGCACTTTTCATCTGCGGCAGCAAAGCAGCTATTCGCTGCTGTATTGCTTCCTGCTGTTGGCGGTTATCACGCGACTCCAGCACCTGCTGAGAAGCCAGCATGGCATACTGCATTTTCAGGGACAGGCTCATGGCCGCCAGCGTGCCAGTGCCCTGCCCGTTATAGTGTTCGCCGCTGATATGGTAAAGAGGCTCACCAGCCACGACGCGTTGCCCTTCTGACGCCGTTAATTTTGTCACGTAGCCATTATATTGCGGCGTTATTTTTACCAGCCCGGAGGAAGGCATAACAATGCCGGAGAGATGCGCTTTGCGGGTATAGCTGGCAGAGTAAATAAAGAACCCAATACCTAATGCCAAAATAAAAGTGGCAATGGCGCTACCGCACATGACAGAAGATGACGGGATAATAATGTCGCCATGCGCCACATCATTACTGTGCTCAATGGCTTCTTTTCTGAAGATGCTCATTATTGTTTTTTATATCCTGATCATGGCGGCTCAGGGTATTACCGCCCATCCCTATTTAAATTTTCGCCCGAAAAGTCGAAGGTAGATGTTAAGGCCACACCGGGTTACGGCAATAAGTGCGGTTATCATAGCCAAGAACTTCGCTAACAGTTCGCTTTTGGGTCCATTATCCACATCCATAACGTTAGCGAACTTTAATAATCCAAATCCGACAACAAACAGAAGTAAATAAACCAAGAAATATAAAACTTTCCCATAAAGAAGCTCACCATTGTACTTTATTGTATTTTCCATAAAGGCAATTTGAGTTTTACAGGCTGAGAATTAATACCGGAAGGAGATATATGTAATAAAATGTAACTTATAAAATCAACAAGACACATTGTTAAATAAACAAGTTATATAAGCCATTAATTATTTATCGATTTAAACAGGGTGGAACGCGACTTCAATACCATGACTTTGAGCAGTTTTATCACTCCTTATATCAGCATGTTCGCGAAATCAGGCCGGTTGCAATAAGAGTATTCCATCCAAAACCGTTATAAATAAATCACAGCAAAATCATAATGCTCATAAATACAGAAAAGCCATCAGAAGATTATTACGGAAAACAGCGATTCAGAATCGGCCTACGCTACGCCCCTGCCCATCAGGGGCAAAGGCGCACTAAAACTAAAGCGGGTTTATTCGAAGCAAACGTCCGGATTGTCCGCCAGCGAGACGAAGGTCTTGCTGTTTTTATCCAGGGTGCGGATCACGCCGCTTTCAATGTCGTACACCCAGCCGTGAAGACGCAGGGCGTTGTCGCGCAGGCCCACAGCCACTGACGGATGCGTCTTGATATTGTTCAACTGAGCGATGACGTTCTCTTCCACCATCGCGTTAACTTTATCGGTTTCGTTATCCCAGGTTTTCTTCTCGACTACCGCTCTGGCGGCATCTGCATAGTGCAGCCAGTGCGCCACGGCAGGCATAGGATCCAGACACTGGCAGGTCGCAATCGCTTTCATCGCGCCGCAGTTCGAGTGTCCGCAAATGACGATATCCGTTACACCCAGTGCGACTACGGCATATTCGATGGTGGCGGAAACGCCGCCCGGCTCCGGGCCGAAAGAAGGAACGATATTCCCTGCGTTACGAATCACGAACAGCTGGCCTGGCTCCTGCTGCGTGACCAGCTCCGGCACAAGACGGCTGTCGGAACAGGAAATAAACAGCGCTTTTGGGTTCTGGCTGGAAGCGAGGCTGCGGAACAGCTCTTTACGCTGCGGGAAAACCTCTTTCTGGAAGTTAAGAAAACCTTCGATGATATGCTGCATAGCACCTTCTCTCATGTTGTATGCGTATTGTTATGATAAAGATCACACTGCAACTGTCCAGTAAGAGATGCGTAACATAAGCAGTTTCGCCACCCTCGCTAAATTCCCTGCGTTGTTCTCCAGTAGCCAAACCCTGCCACAGCCAGCACGTTGACGACCACGCTCAGCATAAACCAGGTTTTAAATGGCTGTTTCTGCGTTTTGTGGCGAAACATTTGCTGGCCGAGCAGCGCACCGGGCCAGCCGCCCGCCAGGCCAAACAGCAGCAGCGTTTTTTCCGGTACGCGCTGCCAGCTTTTACGCGCCGCGTATTTATCGGCCCCGTAAATGACCAGCGTGACGACGCTGGCTAACAGAAACCAGGCCACCGCAGAATGCGCCACGTTCAGGCTTAGCAGGAGCGCCAACAGCAGCAAACCATAACAGAGATAATTAACTTTCATGGGCGGATATTCCTTTCCGGCAAATATAGAGGTCCGACAATTATTCGCTGACGCGCCGATAAACCGGCACCCTGCGCGTCGTTCCTGTGAGCGAATCGAACGCGTCCACTTCGGCGGTGGCAATCCTCATGCCGGATTTTCTCAAGGTGGAGACGTCCGCCGCGATGCGCTGCATGCCGAACCAGAACAGGCCGTCGAGCGCGGTCACCTGCAGCCCGTTCTCCAGCGCCAGCTTCAGGCGCTCGCGCGGGGGCTTCACCTGCCGGGCTATCTCCTGATACGGCGTATTCGTCGTCTCGCCTGAGGTCACGCGGCGAATGCGGTTTGAAAAGCGATAGCGGAAGGCGTCAGGGATCTGGCTGAGATCGGTTTTCAGGCTGTAAACGCAGCCATAGCGGTTATCGCTGATGGTCACGGCTTTGCGGCTGAGCAGCAGTTCAGCGCGCAGGCGGTCGATCAGCTGCGGTGCACGGATGAGCTGCAAACGAAAAGGCAGCTCGAAGCTGGTCACGTAGTCCACGTTCAGAAGCGCCAGACGCAGGCGTGCTTCGCTGCCGGCCTTTTCCTGGCGACACTCGTCCAGCACTTCCGCCCACTGCTGAGCAAGCCGTGGCGCTTCATTGATTTCGGTGAACTGGTATTTTTCAATCTGGTAATCGATGCGTGCTGCCATGGCTGCTTCCTTACCCGCCTGCCGTCAAAGGTTGCTCACTTTACCGCATAAAACTTATTCAGCGCTATCTCAACCCGTTCGGTATCCTGATGCACGCCTTGATCTGCATCCTTTCCGCATCACCACTACAACAGGTCTATGCTTACCGCTGAAGTGACGAATAAAAAACAGAGGCATTGTCGTGGATAAAGAATTAATTGATGCGGGCTACCGTTTGTATACCGGTGAGAAAATTGACGTCTATTTTAATACCGGCCTTTGCCAGCACTCCGGTAACTGCGTGCGGGGCAGCAGCGCGCTGTTTAACCTGAAGCGTAAACCGTGGATCATGCCGGACAACGTCGATACCCAAACCGTACAGCGCGTAATCGATACCTGCCCGAGCGGGGCGCTGAAATACCGTCTGAAATAAGCTGAGGGAACCATGGACATTCTGGAAAGCAACACCAGTTTTTACGTTAACGACGCCAACGGTAATCGGGTCGCCGAAGTCGTGTTCGTGCCCACTGGCGAGCATCTGACAATCATCGAGCACACCGATGTAGATGAAAGTCTGAAGGGCCAGGGCATTGGCAAGCAGCTGGTCGCAAAAGTGGTGGAACGTATGCGCCGTGAAAACCGCAAAATCATTCCGCTTTGCCCGTTCGCCAAACATGAGTTCGACACCACGCCGGAATACGCCGACATTCGTGCGTAATCTTTTGCCAGTGGAGAGCGCCTTCTTCGCTGGCAGTTAATTCTCCCGCCATCGCCATTTAGCGTAAATGACGCTGCGCGGCCACTTCCTCCCGAAGATGAGCAATGAATCCGCTCAGTTTTGGCAGCGGGTGTAAATCCTGACGATACAGCAACGTCACGGGCCTCGGGGCGGGTAACCAGTCGTCCAGCACGCGCACCAGACGGCCATCACGAATGTCCTCATTGAGCAAGATTTCCGGCTGCAGCAGCAGGCCCGCCCCGGCGATCGCTGCCATTTTCAGTCCCAGTCCGTCGTTACACGCCAGCACCGGATCGCGTCGCCATGGGGTTTCCGCCTCGTAACCCGTGAGGTGCCACTCAGTTCTGGCGGTCCAGATCATGTGGGACAGGCAACGATGCGCGGATAAATCCGCAGGCGCTTTCGGCACGCCATAGCGGGCAAGGTAGTCCGGCGAAGCGCATATCGCCATCCTGTACTGGCACAGCGGTTTTGCCACCAGGTCGCTGTCGCGCAGATCGCCAATGCGCACGGCTAAATCAAATCCTTCTTCCAGCAGATTAACCACCCGATTGCTGAGGTCGAGCTCCACCCGCACATCCGGGTAGCGCTGTAAAAAAGTAGCCACCGCCGGAGCCACCACGCAGGCACCAAAGGAGGTGGGCGCGCTGATGCGCAGCGTACCCGAAGGCGCCGCCCGAAGACGTTCGACGGAGGCTTCAGCGGCAGCGACCTGCTCCAGCACCCGTCGACACTCCTCCACGTAAACGCGTCCAGCCTCCGTCAGGCTCTGGCGGCGGGTGGTTCTGTCGAGCAGGCGCACGTTCAGCGTCGATTCGAGGTGGCTGATATATTTCCCGACCATCACTGCGGAAATCTCCAGCCGTGCCGCCGCGCCGGTAAAATTCCCGCAGTCGGCGACCGCCACGAAAATTTCCATACTGCGAAGCTTATCCATATTACTAACCATGGGTTAAGAATGAATGAACTGACAGACAGTTTATCGCACAGATGATTCAGGAAAGAATAACCCCGGGAACAAAAATGAGGAGCTGATAATGAAAATTGTGATTGTGGGTGCCAGCGGAACCCTTGGCCGCGCGGTAGCAGCCGAACTGGAAAAACAGGGCGAGCACGAGCTGATTCGCGTGGGCCGCCATCATGGCGATCTTCAGGTCGATTTAACCGACGAAGCCAGCGTAGACGCGCTGTTCGCCCGCACCGGAAAAGTCGATGCCATTATCGCGACGATGGGCAACGTGTTCTTTGGCCCGCTGAGCAAGATGACCGCAGAAAACTTTTCCGTGGGCCTGCAGGACAAGCTGCTCGGCCAGGTACGCCTGGCGCTCAAAGGGCAGCACGTGCTCAATGACGGCGGTTCCATCACCTTAACCAGCGGCATTATTGCCGATGAACCTATTGCGCAGGGGGTGAACGCCACCGCCGTTAACGCCGCGCTCGCCGGTTTTGTAAAAGCGGCCGCCTGTGAGCTACCGCGAGGGCTGCGCATCAACCTGGTCAGCCCGACAATGCTGACCGAATCTGAAGCCGACTACGGCGCCTTTTTCCCCGGATTCGAAAGCGTTCCGGCATCGCGTGCGGCAATGGCCTATCGTCGCAGCGTGGAAGGCATTCAAAGCGGGCAGGTATTTAAGGTCGGGTATTAAGGTCGAAGGTCAGTGAAAAAGGGATCGCATAAGCGATCCCTTTTCTGTTCTTAGTCGCGAGTCTGCACCCAAAATGCGTGGATCAAACCCGGAATATAGCCGAGCAGCGTCAGCACAATATTAATGATAAACGCCCAGCCAAAACCTTTGCCGAGCAATACGCCAAGCGGTGGGATCAGAATAGTAAAAACGATACGCCAGAAACCCATACAAACTCCATGCAATTAAATACCAAAAACAATGACTTTAAGCGTAGCCATTGTCGCCCGCATCGCCATTTTCGCCCATCGCGTTTACCCTCTTTTACCTTTGGCCCTGATATGCGCTAAGGTATAACGTCACCCCCCTAAAAAAAGGAGAGCACAATGTATTCCGTTGGCGATCTGGTGCAGCCCAAAATGGGCGGCCCAAAAATGAAAGTAATCGACGTTCATGGCGATCAGATTGTTGCCGTGGCGGCGAATGATGAACAGGGGCAAAAATATACTCTGAAAGCGGTAGATGTTGCACCCTATCAGGAAGACGGGGATTTTGGCGTGTGCTGAAAAAACGGTGAGGGAAACCTCACCGTCGCGTACGTTAAATCAGAAAATCGTCGAGAGATTTGCCATTGGCAATAGCCTGAGCGATCGGTTTTGGCATTCTGCCCTGACCCGTCCAGGATTTCTGCTCACCGTTAAGATCGGTGAAACGGTATTTTGCCGGGCGAGCCGCACGTTTTTTACCTGCAGCCGCTGGTGCCGCGGCATCCCCCAGTAGCTCGTCAGGAGAAATCCCTTCCGCTTTCATAAGCTCCAGCAAGCTGTTGATTTTCTCCTGCTTCTCAGCCAGACTTTCACGTAAAGTTTCTTCTTCACTGCGTTTTTCTTCAGTCACGATCCTGAATTTTTCCAGCATCTCTTCAAGAACGTCAATGGAGAATTCTCGCGCCATGGCGCGCAGTGTACGAATATTATTGAGTTTATGTAACATAACAGACATATAGTTTTTAAATTCCTTTCCGCTGGCTAAAAAATGATACTAGCGAAATGATTATATTATAATGAACGCTATTTTTCCACCGACAGCAGGCTAACACCCTCTAATTACATTTTTAATTAAATATATCCCCTACAACATTTTTGTTCGTTTTTTTAATATCGGCTCACAGACTATTCTTAATTTGAATAAATGATCCCGGGCAGAAATTTCTTTAATCCCGCATCGAAGGCAAACTCTTTCTTCTTTGTCAGGCGGTTAGCCCGCCTATCGCCACGCGCCACACCGCATAAATAGTCACAAAAACAGAATGTAAAATCAAACAACAAAGAAGCATAAAAAACCTTAAAAACAACAAGAATAAGATTCTTACACTAAAACCACCATCCATGACAGATCCGCTCCAGTAAACCATTCTGAGCACAGCCAGTCACTTTCATAAAAACTCACAACTAACTGATAAATATAAATAAATTAAACAATGACAACAAAAATAGCGTCGCAAAGAGAAAAGTTATCGCAACAGAGGATTTTATTGAAAAAAAGGCGATAAATAAAAATCTTTATCTAGTTGTTACTTGCAATGCAGACAGATACTCTATGCCAGAAATCAGAGCCAACCCAAAGCACTGTTGACAAGCCCGATTCCCTGTTTTTCCTTCTATCAAGGAGCATACCGATGTTCTCTGCGCAGTCTCGCCTGCGTCATGCGGCAGCAGACACTTTCGCCATGGTGGTCTACTGTTCCGTCGTGAACATGCTGATTGAAATATTTCTCTCCGGTATGAGCTTTGAGCAGTCACTTTCTTCGCGTCTGGTCGCCATTCCGGTCAACGTCCTGATTGCATGGCCATACGGTTTTTACCGTGACTGGGTTATGCGTCTCGCCCGTCGTATCAGCCCGGAAAAGTGGATGAAGAGCCTTGCCGATGTGCTGGCCTATGTCACCTTTCAGTCACCGGTCTATGTCGTGATCCTGCTTGCTATCGGGGCGAACTGGCATCAGATTGCCGCGGCGGTGAGTTCGAACTTTTTGGTGTCGATGATGATGGGAGCCGTATACGGCTATTTCCTCGATTACTGCCGTCGTCTGTTTCGCGTCAGCCAGTACGCCTGACGCTAAGTACCGCGACTGGCCTGATGCCAGTCGTCGGCTTATTGTCCTTCGCCAAACAATCCATTCAGGAAACGTTCGAGCGCAATACGCGAGCTGAAGCCGTGCGGTATTCCATAATGCTCCTGCGCATCGCCGCCTAAATAGAGCGGAAACTGTTGATAATGGTCGCAGGTTTTAATTTCTGAAGCCGGATCTGCCAGCAAATAGCTGCGCTCTTTGAGTGCCGGATGAATAATCAGCGCCGTTCTGCCCATCCTTGCTTCGCGATTCACATAGACATAATTATCGCCACGGCGATAGCCGTAAATTTTCTGCGTCACTTCGTCCATCGTGAATCCGACTTTTTCAAGAACGCGCGCCACCTCATCAGGTCGTAAATACATATGCTTTCCTCGTTATCCTGTACAGCCACGCCACCTTACAGTATTCAGCAATAGCATCGCTTTCAGAAAAATCCATAAACGGCGTGATAAGGCGTGATTCACCTCCGGGGAATAAAATCTGTCCTAAGCTTAATGTCATCGTTCACCAAGGGAGGATCCCATGTTTAACAGACCTAATCGCAATGATGTAGACGAGGGCGTTGAGGATATTCATAACGACGTCAGCCAGCTGGCTGATTCGCTTGAAGAGGTACTCAAATCCTGGGGCAGCGATGCCAAGGATGAAGCGGATGCCGCACAGCGCAAAGCAAAATCGCTGCTGCGCGAAACGCGCGCCAGAATGCAGGGGCGTACCCGTGTGCATCAGGCTGCCCGCGACGCAGCAGGCTGCGCGGACACCTTCGTACGGGACAAACCCTGGCAGAGCGTGGGGGCTGCGGCCGCCATCGGCATCTTTATTGGCGCTTTACTGAGTTTGCGTCGATAATTAAAGCGTAATGCTGATAATAAATACGCGTCCGCCCCGGCAGGCTTCTGGTCTGTCGGGGCTTTTATTTTGCCTGGGCGATGACGTTCGCCAGCATCCGCACCTGCTGTCGGGCCATCGCCAGGTTTGCGATATTGGTGAAGCTCATGAGTAATCCTTTTTCACCCACGCTGTTCATTCGCCAGTCGCTCAGCGCCTGCACCGCCAGACGAGCTTCGCGACCGCGTTGCGCCAGTTCACGATCGTCGCCGTCAACCGGCATCACCAGCTGAATGCCGCCCTGCTGTGGCTTCACCCTGAAACCCTGCTCCGTCAGCGCCTGCTCCAGCCATTGCCTGCGCTGCGCGTAATGCAGCCGCATTTTTTTCAGATGGCGCCAGAAATGGCCCTCGCGCATAAAATCCGCCAGCGTCATTTGCCACAGCAACGGCACGCCGCAGGCCGCCAGCGAAGCCTGTTCGCGGAACGCAGCCACCTGAGGCAGCGGCACCACCAGCCATGCAGTGCGAAGCGCAGGGAACATCGCCTTGCTGAACGTTCCGGCGTAAATCACCCGCTGCGGTGCATCGAGGCTTTTGATCGGCGGCAGCGGTTTGCCCTGGTAACGAAACTCGCTGTCATAATCATCTTCAATAATCCACGCCTCGCGCTGTGCGGCCCACTCCAGAAGCTGGTGTCGACGAGGCAGCGACAGCGCCACGCCAAGCGGGCTCTGGTGAGCAGGCGTTAACAGCGCAAAACGTGCATCGGTTGCCGTTCTGACGCCTTCCTCCACGCACAGCCCTTCGTCATCCACCGACACCGGGCAACAGACCATTCCCTGACGCGCAATCAGCGGGCGAATCAGTGGAAAACCCGGATCTTCGAGCCAGATCTTATCCCCCAACCTGCCTAGCGTTTGCAGAATAAGCGTCATTGAAGCCGCAAAACCGGTGGTGATAAAGACCTGTTCCGGAAGACACTCAATACTTCTGGAAAAGCGCAGGTATTCGACAATCGCCGAGCGCAGCGCTATTTCACCGCACACGTCACCAAGCGCCAGATCGAAGCGGGTTTGCGTGCGCAGCCGTCGTCCCATCACTCTGGCCCATAGTGCACGCGGAAAGAGATCGAGCGCGGGGAGCCCCATCTGAAACGGCTGAGGTTCAGGCTGTTCGCCGCCGTACCACACCGGCTCCGTGACCGCCGGACCTGGCACCACACCTGCGCTGACAAAAGTTCCCGCCTGCCCGCGCCGCTCAAGCCAGCCCTGCGCCACCAGCTCCCCATACGCCGCTTCCACCGTTGCGCGTGACACGCCGAGCTCCTGCGCATACACGCGGCTGGCGGGCAACCTCTTCCCGGGCTGGAGTTCGCCCTGTTCAATGGCTGATTTAAGCTGGCGAGCAAGCTGCTGATAGCGTGGCCCGCGTGAAATATCCTTCATGGTCTGGTTTTTCACTCAAAATATGGCTCTGGTGTGCAGACCATTATAGTGCCAGAATTTCGTCATCGTTAAGAGGAGAAACCCCATGACCACACTACGTCAGCCTTACTATGAACTCAGCCCGCAGACCTATGCTGCCTTTATTCAGGCGAAAAAAGCGCTGGAGAACTGCGAGCTGGATCTGCCTTTGATTGAGCTGGTATATCTGCGCGTGTCGCAGATCAACGGCTGCGCCTTCTGCCTGGAGATGCACAGCAAAGCGCTGCGCAAGCACGGCATGGATCAGGTGAAACTGGATGCGCTGGCGGGCTGGCGCGTAAGCCATCAATTCAGCGATCGTGAGCGCGCGGCGCTGGCCTGGGCGGAAGATGTGACCGACATTGCCCGCACTCGTGCAGAAGACGCCGTGTATGAGCCCCTGCTGGCGTATTTCAGCGCCGCAGAAATCAGCGATCTGACGTTTGCCATTAGCCTGATGAACGCGTTCAACCGCCTCGCCGTCAGTATGCGGATGTAATTGCAGGCAAAAACCTTCCCCCTCGCTGCGCTCGTCAGCGGGGGTAAATCAATTCAAAATATCTATATATTGTATGGTTGATGTTTAACACAACTACATCTAGTATTCCTTTTGAAGAGACACCCAACGACCGACGCTGATTTTTGCGCCGCCTTGTCATTTTAAATGGAAATACGAATCATGCGCATTACTATTTACACTCGAAACGACTGCGTACAGTGTCATGCGACCAAACGCGCGATGGAATCCCGGGGCTTTGCCTTCGAAATGGTGAACGTTGATCACGATCCCGCCGCCGCCGATACGCTGCGCGCTCAGGGCTTCCGCTCCCTGCCGGTCGTGTTTGCCGGCGAAGAGAGCTGGTCCGGGTTCCGCCCGGACATGATCAATCGCCTGCGCGCTGAGGCCCCCGCGGCGCGCGCATGAGCACCCTCGTCTTTTTCTCCAGTAGCTCCGAAAACACGCTGCGTTTTATCGAGCGTCTGGGGCTGCCGGCGGTGCGTATTCCGCTCAATGAGCGTGAACGCATCCAGGTGAATGAGCCCTTTATTCTGGTGGTGCCGAGCTACGGCGGCGGCGGTACGGCAGGCGCAGTGCCGCGTCAGGTCATCAGATTTTTAAACGATCCGCACAATCGCGCGCTGATTCGCGGCGTGATCGCCTCGGGCAACCGCAACTTCGGCGAGGCCTTTGGCCGGGCGGGAGACATGATTGCGCAGAAATGTGATGTGCCTTACCTCTATCGTTTTGAGCTGATGGGCACCTCGCGTGATATCGACAACGTGCGAAAAGGAGTGAGCGAATTTTGGCAACGACAACCGCAGAACCTGTAACCCACAGCGCCCCGGACTATCATGCGCTGAACGCGATGCTGAACCTGTACGACAAGGCGGGCCGTATTCAGTTTGAAAAAGATGCCGAGGCGGTGCGCGCCTTTATCGAAGGCCACGTCAGGCCGCAAACCCGCACGTTTGCCAATCAGGATGCGAGGCTTGACTGGCTGGTTGCCGAAGGCTATTACGACGCCCGCACCTTCGCCCGTTACGATCGCGTCTTCGTGGTCGATCTCTTTGCCCATGCGCACGCCAGCGGTTTTGAGTTCAAAACGTTCCTCGGCGCATGGAAGTTTTACACCAGCTACACGCTGAAGACATTCGACGCAAAACAGTATCTGGAGCATTTTGAAGATCGCGCCGTGATGGTGGCGTTAAGTCTCGCCCAGGGCGATGAAGCCCTCGCCCGTCATCTGACCGATGAGATTCTCTCCGGGCGCTTCCAGCCTGCCACACCGACGTTCCTGAATGCGGGCAAACAGCAGCGCGGCGAGCTGGTCTCCTGCTTCCTGCTGCGCATTGAAGATAATATGGAGTCCATTGGCCGGGCGGTAAACTCTGCGCTACAGCTGTCCAAACGCGGCGGCGGCGTGGCCTTTTTGCTCTCAAACCTGCGCGAAGCGGGCGCGCCCATCAAGCGCATTGAAAACCAGTCATCGGGCGTCATTCCGGTGATGAAAATGCTCGAAGATGCCTTCTCCTACGCCAACCAGCTTGGCGCGCGTCAGGGCGCAGGGGCCGTCTATTTACATGCGCACCATCCGGATATTCTCCGTTTTCTCGACACCAAACGCGAAAACGCTGACGAAAAAATTCGCATTAAGACGCTGTCGCTTGGCGTCGTGATCCCGGACGTGACATTCCGGTTAGCCAAAGACAACGCGCAGATGGCGCTGTTTTCCCCGTATGACGTGGAACGTCTGTACGGCAAGCCGTTTGGCGATATCGCGGTCAGTGAAATGTATGAAGATCTGCTGGCCGACGAGCGCGTGCGCAAAACGTTTATCAACGCCCGCGACTTTTTCCAGCGGCTGGCCGAGATTCAGTTCGAGTCCGGCTACCCGTACATCATGTATGAAGACACCGTGAATCGTGCAAACCCGATTGCCGGGCGCATTAACATGAGCAACCTCTGCTCAGAGATTTTGCAGGTTAACAGCGCCTCCACCTTCGATGAAAACCTCGATTACGCCACCACCGGGCATGACATCTCCTGCAACCTGGGCTCGCTGAACATTGCCCTGGCGATGGATTCACCGGATTTCGGGCAGACGGTGGAAACCGCTATTCGCGGCCTGACGGCAGTTTCAGATATGAGCCATATTCGCTCCGTGCCGTCGGTTGAAGCGGGCAATGCGGCCTCGCACGCCATTGGTCTTGGGCAGATGAACCTGCACGGTTATCTGGCACGTGAAGGAATCGCTTACGGCAGCAAAGAAGGACTCGATTTCACCAATCTCTACTTTTACACCGTGACCTGGCATGCGCTGAATACGTCGATGAGGCTCGCTCGTGAGCGCAAGCAGCGCTTCGCCGGGTTTGCACAGTCGCGCTACGCCAGCGGGGAGTATTTCCGTCAGTATCTGGAAAATGACTGGCAGCCGAAAACGGAGAAGGTCCGCGCGCTTTTTGCCAATGCGGGCATCGCTCTTCCCACGCGCGAAATGTGGCAGCAGTTGCAAAGCGACGTGATGGAGCACGGTATCTATAACCAGAATTTGCAGGCGGTACCGCCAACTGGCTCCATTTCTTACATCAATCACGCAACGTCGAGCATTCACCCGATCGTGTCGAAAATTGAGATCCGCAAAGAGGGCAAAACCGGCCGCGTTTACTATCCGGCGCCGTTTATGACCAACGACAACCTGGCGCTGTATCAGGATGCCTACGAGATCGGCCCGGAGAAAATCATCGACACCTACGCAGAAGCGACTAAGCACGTCGATCAGGGGCTGTCCCTGACGCTGTTTTTCCCCGATACCGCCACCACCCGCGACATCAATAAAGCGCAGATTTACGCGTGGAAGAAAGGTATCAAGACGCTCTACTACATTCGCCTGCGCCAGCTCGCGCTGGAAGGCACCGAAATCGAAGGCTGCGTGTCCTGCGCGCTGTGAGGAGAAAAGGATGAACCGTTTATCACGAGTCAGCGCCGTTAACTGGAACAAGATTGAGGACGACAAAGATCTGGAGGTCTGGAACCGCTTAACCAGCAACTTCTGGCTACCGGAAAAGGTGCCGCTGTCGAACGACATTCCGGCGTGGCAGTCGCTAAGCCCGGAGGAGCAACAGCTGACCATCCGCGTGTTTACCGGGCTGACGCTGCTCGACACCATTCAGAACACCGTCGGCGCCCCGGCGCTGATGGCGGATTCGCTGACGCCCCATGAAGAAGCGGTCATGTCGAACATCAGCTTTATGGAAGCGGTCCACGCCCGCTCCTACAGCTCGATTTTCTCGACGCTCTGCCAGACCAAAGACGTGGATGCCGCCTATGCCTGGAGTGAAGAAAACCCGCCGCTTCAACGTAAAGCTGCGCTGATGCTCGAACAGTACGCCGCCGATGCGCCGCTGAAGAAGAAAATCGCCAGCGTGTTTCTGGAATCGTTCCTGTTCTATTCCGGCTTCTGGCTGCCGATGTACTTCTCCAGCCGGGGCAAACTCACCAACACTGCGGATCTTATCCGCCTTATCATTCGTGATGAGGCGGTACACGGGTACTACATCGGCTATAAATTCCAGAAAGGGCTGGAGCGCGTCAGCATGGTTGAGCGTGAGGCACTGAAAAACTTTGCCCTCGATCTGCTGATGGATTTATACGACAACGAACTCGCCTATACCGAAGCGCTTTATGCAGGAACGGGCTGGGAAGACGATGTGAAAGCCTTCCTGTGCTACAACGCCAACAAGGCGCTGATGAATCTTGGTTACGAAGCGCTTTTCCCGCCGGAGATGGCGGAAGTGAACCCGGCCATTCTTTCGGCACTCTCACCTAACGCCGATGAGAACCACGATTTCTTCTCCGGTTCAGGTTCCTCTTACGTGATGGGCAAGGCGGTGGAAACCGAGGACGAAGACTGGAGTTTCTGATCTTTTTCGCGGAGGAAATATATCCTTATTTCCTTCGCGGATATTCCTTCCTGATGCCCATCATTTCACACCAAATATTATTTTCAGTGATTTCGATAATTTCATCACTCCAGTCAGGTGAATCCACCTGATTCAACTCAATTTCCGCTTCGCTGACAAAAAATATCTCTGTTTTTTTGCCTGTGCCCAGCCCTTATATCATGGGAGGCTCAGCGTAATTGACTGCATGAAATGCCTGTCTCAGCAGAGCATTAAGGGTTGCCCCAGAATCTGAGTATGTTAGGGTATGGCCAGTCAATTATTTTCATCAGGTAGCATATCGACATAATCAAATAACAGGAATTTGTTTATTGCATGGCAATTAAATTAGAAGTTAAAAATCTTTATAAGATATTTGGCGAGCACCCACAGCGTGCATTCAAATATATCGAGAAAGGGCATTCCAAAGAACATATTCTGGAAAAGACCGGGCTGTCACTTGGCGTTATTGACGCCAGTCTGGCCATTGAAGAAGGCGAGATTTTTGTCATCATGGGGTTATCCGGTTCAGGAAAATCCACCCTGGTACGCCTTCTCAATCGCCTGATTGAACCCACCCGCGGGCAGGTACTTATCGACGGCATCGATATTGCCAAAATATCCGATGCCGAACTTCGTGAAGTGCGTCGTAAGAAAATTGCGATGGTCTTCCAGTCATTTGCGCTGATGCCTCACATGAACGTGCTGGATAATACTGCTTTCGGTATGGAATTAGCGGGTATTGCTCCGGCAGAACGGCAGGAAAAAGCACTCGACGCGCTGCGTCAGGTAGGACTGGAAAATTATGCTCAGGCTTATCCGGATGAATTATCCGGCGGGATGCGCCAGCGCGTCGGGCTTGCCCGTGCATTAGCCATTAACCCGGATATTTTATTAATGGATGAAGCCTTCTCTGCACTCGATCCTTTAATTCGTACCGAGATGCAGGATGAGCTGGTGAAATTACAGTCGCGTCAACAGCGTACCGTTGTTTTTATTTCCCACGATCTCGACGAAGCGATGCGCATCGGCGATCGGATTGCCATTATGCAGAATGGCGAAGTGGTACAGGTCGGTACGCCGGATGAAATTCTGAATAACCCGGCGAATGATTACGTACGCACGTTCTTCCGTGGCGTGGATATCAGCCAGGTGTTCAGCGCTAAAGATATCGCACGCCGGGCACCGAAGGGGCTGCTGCGCAAAACCCCCGGTTTTGGCCCCCGCTCTGCGCTTAAGCTGCTGCAGGATGAAGACCGCGAATACGGTTACGTCATTGAGCGTGGAAATAAGTTTGTCGGTATTGTCTCCATTGATTCCCTGAAGGTCGCGCTGGCCGAAGGTCAGGGCATTGACGCCGCGCTGCTTGACGCACCGCAAAGCGTGGATGCGCAGACCGCGCTCAGCGAGCTGCTCTCGCATGTCGGCCAGGCGTCCTGCGCCGTGCCGGTCATCGACGAAGCACAACAGTACGTCGGCATCATTTCCAAAAGCATGCTGCTTCAGGCTTTAGACAGGGAGACCACCATCAATGGCTGATCAATCAAACCCGTGGGCCAGCGCGCCCGCCACAGACAGCGCTGCACAGTCGGCTGACGCATGGGGAACACCGGCGTCAGCGCCCACCACCAGCGGCGGAGCCGACTGGCTGAACAGCGCCCCGGCACCCAAGCCGGAGCATTTTGACATTCTCGATCCGTTCCACAAGACGCTGATCCCGCTCGACAGCTGGGTGACGCATGGGATCGACTGGGTAGTACTGCACTTCCGCCCGGTGTTCCAGGGTATTCGCATTCCGGTGGACTACATTCTGGGTGGTTTCCAGCAGTTGCTGCTGGGGATGCCTGCGCCCGTGGCGATTGCGGTATTTGCACTGATTGCCTGGCAGATCGGCGGCGCGGGTATGGGCATTGCCTCGCTGATTTCACTGATCCTGATCGGTGCGATTGGCGCGTGGTCTCAGGCGATGGTGACGCTGGCGCTGGTGCTGACCGCTCTGCTGTTCTGCGTGGTCATCGGCCTGCCGCTCGGTATCTGGCTGGCGCGCAGCCCGCGGGCATCGAAGATTATCCGCCCGCTGCTGGATGCCATGCAGACGACGCCTGCGTTCGTCTATCTGGTACCGATTGTGATGCTGTTTGGTATCGGCAACGTGCCGGGCGTGGTGGTAACGATCATCTTCGCGCTACCGCCAGTCGTGCGCCTGACGATCCTCGGCATTAACCAGGTGCCAGCCGATCTTATCGAAGCATCACGCTCGTTCGGTGCCAGCCCTCGCCAGATGCTGTTCAAAGTTCAGCTCCCGCTGGCGATGCCAACCATTATGGCAGGCGTGAACCAGACGCTGATGCTGGCGCTCTCGATGGTGGTTATTGCCTCGATGATCGCCGTAGGCGGCCTCGGCCAGATGGTGCTGCGCGGGATTGGCCGTCTTGATATGGGCCTTGCGAGCGTCGGCGGTGTAGGTATCGTGATCCTCGCCATTATTCTTGACCGCCTGACTCAGGCCGTCGGGCAGGATTCCCGTAGCCGCGGCAACCGCCGCTGGTACACCACGGGCCCGTTGGGTTTATTAACCCGCCCTTTCGTTAAATAATTTCCCTCTGCCCGGCGGCACCAGGCTTGCCGGGCCTACAAAACCTCTCAAATAAAGGAACAACGATGCGACATCGCGTACTTTTTGCCACAGCGTTTGCCACCCTTGTCTCCACCAGCGCAATCGCTGCTGACCTGCCGGGCAAAGGCATTTCTGTGCAGCCAGTCCAGAGCACCATTTCTGAAGAAACCTTCCAGACGCTGCTGGTCAGCCGCGCGCTGGAGAAACTCGGGTATACCGTCAACAAACCCAGTGAAGTCGATTACAACGTCGGCTACACCTCGATCGCCTCCGGCGATGCGACATTCACCGCCGTGAACTGGCAGCCGCTGCACGACGATATGTACTCTGCTGCGGGCGGCGATAAGAAATTTTACCGGGAAGGCGTATTCGTCACCGGTGCGGCGCAGGGCTATCTGATCGACAAGAAAACTGCCGAGCAGTATCACATTACGAAAATCGATCAGCTGAAAGATCCGAAGATCGCTAAGCTGTTCGACACCAACGGTGACGGCAAAGCAGACCTGACGGGCTGTACGCCGGGCTGGGGCTGCGAAGCGGTGATTAATCACCAGATTGACGCGTACGGCCTGGGCAAGACGGTGGTTCACAATCAGGGGAACTACGCGGCAATGATGGCCGATACCATCACCCGCTATAAAGAAGGCAAACCGGTGCTCTATTACACCTGGACGCCGTACTGGGTGAGCGACGTGCTGAAGCCAGGTAAAGATGTCGTCTGGCTGCAGGTGCCGTTCTCCTCAATGCCAGGCGAGCAGAAAGATATCGACACTAAGCTGCCGAACGGCGCCAACTATGGTTTCCCGGTGAACACCATGCATATCGTTGCCAACAAAGCCTGGGCGGAGAAAAACCCGGCGGCAGCGAAGCTGTTCTCGCTGATGAAGCTGCCGATTGCGGATATCAACGCCGAGAACGCGATGATGCATGAAGGTCACGCCTCCGAGGCCGACATTCAGGGCCACGTCGACGGCTGGATCGCAGCCCACCAGGCACAGTTTGATGGCTGGATAAAAGACGCGCTGGCGGCGCAGAAGTAAATCTGGATTGACTGTAGGCCGGATAAGGCGTCAGCCGCCATCCGGCTTTTATTGCCCGGTGGCGCTACGCTTACCGGGCCTGGCTTCCCCATGAAAGGGCCCTACACGCTACGCAATCATTCCCCCGCCCCCCCATTTGCCGCTATCATTCATCCCTGACAAATAATCACCCGATGAACGATCTGCACATGACTCAAAAATCCCATGAACTCAGCCCTGCGTTGATTGCATTGATGTCGGTGGCAACCGGCCTTGTTGTTGCCAGCAACTATTACGCCCAGCCGCTGCTGGAAACCATCGCCCGCGCGTTTACCATTAGCGCCGGCCAGGCCGGATTTATCGTCACCGCCGCGCAGCTTGGCTATGCCTTCGGGCTGCTGTTCCTCGTGCCGCTCGGCGATATGTTCGAACGTCGGGCGCTGATCGTCAGCATGACGCTGCTTGCCGCAGGCGGAATGCTGATCACCGTCACCAGCCATTCGCTCAGCATGATGATTGTCGGGACCGCGCTTACCGGGCTATTTTCGGTAGTGGCGCAAATTCTGGTACCGCTGGCCGCTACGCTTGCCAGCCCGAATCAGCGCGGCAAAGTGGTCGGCACTATCATGAGCGGACTTCTGCTCGGCATTCTTCTCGCCCGTACGGTCTCCGGGCTGCTGGCCTCGCTCGGCGGCTGGCGCACCGTTTACTGGGTCGCCTCGGTTCTGATGGCGCTGATGGCGCTTGCCCTGTGGCGCTGGCTGCCGAAAGTGAAGCACGAAACGCATCTGAACTACCCACAGCTGCTGGGCTCGATATTCAGCCTCTTCGCTCGCGATAAGCTGCTGCGTACCCGCGCGCTGCTCGGCTGTCTGACGTTTGCCAACTTCAGCATTCTCTGGACGTCAATGGCCTTTTTGCTGGCAGGCGCGCCTTTCCACTTTTCCGAAGCGATGATTGGCCTGTTCGGCCTGGCGGGCGCGGCTGGCGCGCTGGGCGCGCGTCCGGCGGGCGGCCTGGTTGATAAAGGCAAATCGCACCTCACCACAACGGTAGGCCTGACGCTACTGCTGCTCTCCTGGGTGGCTATCTGGTTTGGGCATATCGCGGTGCTGCCGCTGATTGTCGGCATCCTGATTCTGGATCTGACGGTGCAGGGCGTTCACATCACCAACCAGACGGTCATCTACCGCGTGCTGCCGGAAGCGCGTAACCGCTTAACCGCCGGGTACATGACCAGCTACTTCATCGGCGGCGCGGCCGGTTCGCTTCTCTCCGCCTATGCCTGGCAGCACTGGAACTGGACCGGAGTCTGCGTCGCCGGAGCCACAATGGCAGCACTCAACCTGCTGGTCTGGTGGGCAGGATTCCACCGCCAGGAGGCCGCTGTCTGAAAAGGCTATGCATTCAGGGCCTTATTGCGGCTTTGGGGTATAAAGACCTCCCCTTGTCTGATAAGGTTATCTACCTGATTAGCCGGGCAACAGTTTCAGAGCTAAACCATTCCCTCTCGCATTGAGATCTCCCGGAAGCTGGCAGCGCACGCGTTGCCAGCGGCATTTTTAAATTTAATCCTCCCCCACATCAATTCGGAGAATTAATTCATTTACATTATTTGTCACTGTCGTTACTATATCGACTGTAATTAATGAGGTCATGCCCAAATGGATAGTTCGTTTACCCCCATTGAACAAATGCTAAAATTTCGCGCCAGCCGCCACGAGGACTTTCCGTATCAGGAGATCCTGCTGACCCGCCTGTGCATGCACATGCAGGGCAAGCTGCTGGAAAACCGCAATAAGATGCTGAAAGCTCAGGGGATTAATGAGACGTTATTTATGGCGCTCATCACGCTGGAGTCTCAGGAGAATCACAGTATTCAGCCATCTGAACTGAGCTGCGCGCTGGGATCTTCCCGTACGAACGCCACCCGTATCGCCGATGAGCTGGAAAAACGCGGCTGGATTGAGCGCCGTGAAAGCGACAACGACCGTCGCTGCCTGCATCTGCAACTCACCGAGAAAGGTCATCAGTTCCTGCGCGAGGTGTTACCGCCGCAGCACAACTGCCTGCACCAGCTCTGGTCTTCGTTAAGCGTTACCGAAAAAGAAAGCCTTGAGCAGATCACCCGCAAGCTTTTGACCCGTCTTGATCAGATGGACGAAGATGGCGTGGTACTGGATGCGCTGCGCTAAGGCAGTGAATCGCTCAACATCCTGATTTAAGAAAAATAAAACCGACAGGCCAGCAGCGCAAACTGCTGGCCTTTCTGACAAACAGGTCGGCTCAGCCGATGTGACATAATAAGATCGTGGAGAAAAACATGAGCGCGAATGCGGAGACTCAAACCCCGCAGCAACCGGCCAGCAAAAAAGGCAAACGTAAAGGTGCCCTTCTGCTGCTGACTTTGCTCTTTATTTTTATTGCCGTGGCATATGGGATTTATTGGTTTTTAGTACTGCGTCATTATGAAGATACCGATGACGCCTACGTGGCGGGAAACCAAGTACAAATTATGGCTCAGGTGTCGGGCAGCGTGACGAAAGTCTGGGCCGATAACACTGACTTTATTCAGAAAGGCGATGTGCTGGTCACTCTCGATCAGACCGATGCGCAGCAGGCGTTTGAAAAAGCGCAGACGGCGCTGGCATCAAGCGTGCGTCAGACCCGCCAGCTGATGATCAACAGCAAACAGCTGCAGGCAAGCATCGACGTCAAAAAAACCGCGCTCGACCAGGCACAGACCGACCTCAATCGTCGTATCCCACTGGGCGCGGCCAACCTGATTGGTCGTGAAGAGCTGCAACACGCCCGCGACGCAGTCGCCAGCGCACAGGCGCAGCTGAACGTAGCCGTGCAGCAGTACAACGCCAACCAGGCGATGGTGCTGGGCACGAAGCTGGAAGATCAGCCTGCCGTTCAGCAGGCCGCGACGGAAGTCCGTAACGCCTGGCTTGCCCTGCAGCGTACCAAAATCGTCAGCCCGATGACCGGCTACGTCTCCCGCCGTTCCGTACAGCCTGGCGCGCAAATTAGCCCGACCACACCGCTGATGGCAGTCGTTCCGGCGACTAATCTGTGGGTGGATGCTAACTTCAAAGAGACCCAGCTGGCGCATATGCGCATCGGCCAGAAAGCGACGATTGTCAGCGACATCTACGGCGACGACGTGAAGTACACCGGGAAAGTGGTCGGCCTCGATATGGGGACCGGCAGCGCGTTCTCTCTGCTCCCTGCCCAAAACGCCACCGGCAACTGGATCAAAGTGGTTCAGCGTCTGCCTGTACGTATTGAGCTGGATGAGAAACAGCTCGCCGACCATCCGCTGCGCATCGGTCTGTCAACGCTGGTCAAAGTGGACACCTCTGACCGCGGCGGTGAAATGCTGGCCAATCAGGTACGTAACAGCCCGGCTTACGAAAGTAACGCCCGCGAGATCAACCTCGATCCGGTGAACAAACTGATTGACGATATCGTGCAGGCTAACGCCGACTAATCAGGGGTGAGCGTAATGCAACAGCAACAACCGCAGAAGCCGCTGGAGGGCGCGCAGCTGGTCATTATGACCATCGCGCTGTCCCTGGCGACGTTTATGCAGGTGCTGGACTCGACGATCGCCAACGTCGCTATCCCGACGATTGCCGGTAACCTGGGCTCATCCCTGAGCCAGGGAACGTGGGTAATCACCTCGTTCGGGGTGGCGAACGCCATTTCGATTCCAATTACCGGCTGGCTTGCCAAGCGCGTGGGTGAGGTAAAGCTCTTTACCTGGTCCACGATTGCCTTCGCCATCGCCTCCTGGGCGTGCGGCGTCTCCAGCAGCCTGACGATGCTGATTTTCTTCCGCGTCATTCAGGGGATTGTCGCCGGGCCGCTGATCCCGCTGTCGCAGAGCCTGTTGTTGAACAACTATCCGCCAGCCAAACGTGCCATAGCGCTGGCGCTGTGGTCGATGACGGTGATCGTCGCACCGATTTGTGGCCCGATCCTCGGCGGCTACATCAGCGACAACTATCACTGGGGCTGGATCTTCTTCATCAACGTTCCCATTGGTGCACTGGTGGTGATGCTGACCCTGCAAAGCCTGCGTGGCCGGGAAACCCGCACCGAACAGCGCCGCATTGACGGCGTTGGTCTGGCGCTGCTGGTGATCGGTATCGGTAGCCTGCAGGTGATGCTCGACCGCGGGAAAGAGCTCGACTGGTTTAACTCCACTGAGGTGGTGGTCCTGACGATCGTGGCGGTGGTTGCCATCAGCTTCCTGATTGTCTGGGAGCTGACGGACGATAACCCGATAGTCGACCTGTCGCTCTTTAAGTCGCGAAACTTCACTATCGGCTGCCTGTGTATCAGCCTTGCCTACATGCTTTACTTCGGCGCGATCGTTCTGCTGCCGCAGCTGCTCCAGGAGGTTTATGGCTACACGGCCACCTGGGCGGGTCTTGCCTCTGCACCGGTGGGCCTGCTGCCGGTAGTGCTGTCGCCGATCATCGGTCGCTTTGCGCATAAGCTCGATATGCGCCGTCTGGTGACGTTCAGCTTCATTATGTACGCGGTATGTTTCTACTGGCGTGCCTACACCTTCGAACCGGGGATGGACTTTGGTGCGTCGGCGTGGCCGCAGTTTATTCAGGGCTTTGCGGTGGCATGCTTCTTTATGCCATTAACCACCATTACGCTTTCAGGCTTACCGCCGGAACGAATGGCCGCAGCATCGAGCCTCTCAAACTTTACCCGTACGCTTGCTGGCTCCATCGGGACGTCGATTACAACGACGATGTGGACGAACCGCGAAGCGATGCACCACGCGCAGCTCACCGAATCGGTTACGCCATATAACCCGAACGCTCAGCAGATGTACGATCAGCTGCAGGGTCTGGGGATGACGCAGCAGCAGGCCTCCGGCTGGCTGGCGCAGCAGATAACTAACCAGGGTCTGATTATCTCGGCGAACGAGATCTTCTGGATGTCTGCGGGGATCTTTATTGTGCTGCTGGGGCTTATCTGGCTTGCCAAACCACCGTTTGGTGCGGGCGGCGGGGGCGGAGGCGCTCACTGACAAAAAAGCCAGTTCATCGCGAACTGGCTTTTTTATTTGTTGCCGGGTGGCGCTTCGCTTATCCGGCCTACCGAAACCGTAGGCCTGGCAAACAAAGTACCGCCGGGTGGCTAGATATGGAGCTCTTGCAGCTTCTCTTTCGGCAGCGCCAGCTCGTCGTTGCTGTTGACGCGAACGCCGCGATCGATAATGTGACGGGCGATCTCCTGAGCTTCTTCCAGCGAGTGCATAGTGTATGTCCCGCACTGGTAGACGTTCAGTTCCGGGATCTGGTTCTGCTCTTTCACCTTCAGCACGTCCGCCATCGCCGCTTTCCATGCTTCCGCAACGCGGCTTTCGTCTGGCGTACCGATCAGGCTCATGTAGAACCCGGTGCGGCAGCCCATTGGGGAAATGTCGATGATCTCCACGCCGTTACCGTTCAGGTGATCGCGCATAAAGCCTGCGAACAAGTGTTCCAGGGTGTGAATACCGCGCTCTGGCATTACTTCCTTGTTCGGTACGCAGAAGCGCAGATCGAATACGGTGATTTCATCACCGTGCGGCGTGTGCATGGTTTTGGCGACGCGAACTGCAGGCGCTTCCATTCGGGTATGGTCGACAGTGAAGCTATCTAATAACGGCATTTTGTCTCCTCCGAACTCTTCGCTTCCTCTTGTGCCATCAGGGCCGCGAGGAAAAAACGCTGAAGAGTGTGATTTTTTTTAAAATAAACTGAACTCTTTGTTCCCGGGCGAGTCTGAGTATATGAAAGACGCGCATTTGTTATCATCATCCCTGTATTTCAGAGATGAAAGTTTGGCCACATTGATTGTGGCCTTTTTCTTTTCTGTCAGGCGTGACGCGCAACCAGTTCAGAGAACGGCTCGGTGTCTGATGCCTCAATCTGGCGCTGACGAGCCCATGAAGCTTCCCGCTCTGCTTCAAAATCCGCTTCGCTTAAAATCTCCAGTGGTTCCTCGCGCAGCATCGTCCGGTACTGCTCACCCAGCGCTTTGCCGGTACCGCCAATGCCAGTATCAAGCATAGAACGCAAAATACGGGCAGAGAAAGTTAATTCCGGATTATCAAAGCTTGCGACTAATTCATTGCACACCTTCTGATACGCTTCCCCGCCTTCAATGCTGTCCAGCGTTTGCGCCACACGCCGCAGATCCGCAAACAGATCCTTACCGACTTTTGCCAGTGGGAACTGCGCAGTTTCACAGCCTATGCCCAGCGTCAGGCCCGGCTTGCGTCCTTCCAGAATCACGCGATTCCAGTTGGTACGGGTACAGAGTAACTCGTCGCTGCTCATCTCCGGCGCATCCGCCAGCACGCACCAGACCATGAACAGATCGAGGAAGCGAACCTGCTGCTCGTCAACGCCAGTCGGTGAGAACGGGTTAATGTCGAGCGAGCGCACTTCGATATACTCAATGCCGCCGCGCAGAAGCGCGTCCGATGGCGTTTCACCGCTGCGGGTCACGCGTTTCGGACGAATCGGTGCGTACAGCTCATTCTCAATCTGCAGAATGTTGCTGTTGATTTGCAGATACTTACCATCTTTCTCAAGGCCGATTTTCGCGTACTCTTCCGACGGCGTTTTGATCGCCCGCTTCAATCCTGCCACATATTCGTGCAGATCGTTAAACGTAATACCGAGATTGCTTTGCGACTTATTGGTATAACCCAGGTCGCTTAAGCGCAGCGACGTCGCGTAGGGCAGGTAGTACATCCCGCCTTCGGTCTCCTCAAACGGCAGCGTGGTCGGTTTGCCCTGCAGGAAAGAGGAACAAATCGCCGGAGACGCACCGAACAGATAAGGAATCACCCAACCGAAGCGATAGTAGTTGCGGATAAGGCGGAAATAACCTGCTGAGATCGCCTCTTTACCCTGCTCTTTATCTTCCACGCCGCACTTCGCCTGCCAGAATGCCATCGGCAGCGAGAAGTTATAATGCACGCCAGAGATCGTCTGCATCAGCGCGCCGTAGCGATTTTTCAATCCCTCGCGATAGAGCGTTTTCAGGCGCCCGACGTTTGAGCTGCCGTACTGCGCCAGCTCAATATCCTGGCCCGGCGCAATATAGCAAGGCATGCTGAGCGGCCACATACGCTCGTCACCAATATGACGCGCGGTATAGCGATGCACATCGCGCAGTAACGTCAGCATGTGGTCGATATCGCCGTCTACCGGCGTAATAAACTCCAACAGCGCTTCGGCGAAGTCTGTAGTAATCCATTTATGGGTCAGGGCTGAGCCCAGCGTTTCCGGATGGCCGGTTGTTGCTAATGAGCCATCAGCGTTCACGCGCAGGGTTTCACGCTCAAGACCGCGTTGAATGCCCTGTACTGCCTGAGGATGCTTTTCCAGCCAGGCCAGCGCCTGTGATACGTCCGGGATCAAATTGACCTCCCGCCTGTCGAAATCATTTTATTAAGCATAATTGTCATGGTTGACGAGTAAAGGTCACAATCAGTCCAATTAGTGCCACCACGTCATACCCTGAAGCGTTGCCGCGGCGATGGCCACGTAGCGCAACGCTTTGCCAAGGCATAAGAAAAAAAGCACCGGCCCCCAGGAAAGACGCATCCATCCTGCAAGGACGCAGAGCAAATCGCCGATAACCGGCATCCAGCTCAGTAACAGTGTGGCTGCCCCGTAGCGCCTTAGCCAGCCCACCGCTTTCTCCCGCCAGCGTGAATTATCACGCTGCGGAAATAAACGCCCAAGAATAACGTTAGTTACCCCCCCAAGGCTATTACCCATTGTTGCTATTAATACCAGGAGCCAGGGATGGCTGACGCTCGCCAGCAACATCCCTATCAGCACAACTTCTGAATTGCCGGGGAGCAGCGTGGCGCTGAGAAAGCTGCTGGCAAAAAGGGAGAGGAGCGGCAGCGCATCACTCACAACAACCGTACATCCACAAAATCCATACCTGCGCTTTTTGCAGCCTGAATACCAAATTCAGCATCTTCAAATACCACACAGGTTTCGGGCGCAACACCCATCAGTTCGGCGCACAGCAAAAACGTGTCCGGAGCCGGCTTATGGTGTTTAACATGATCGGCGGCAACGACGGCCGTGAAGTATTGACGAAGGCCCAGATGGTTCAGCAATGCTTCAGCCATCGCGCTTTCGCTCCCTGTGCCAACCGCCATAGGACGACGGCCATGCCACTCTTTTACGACGTCAATCAGCGGCAGAGGACGCACGGTATCAAGCAGCATCGCCTTGACCGCATCCGTTTTTTCACGCGCTAATTGGTGAGGATCGAGCGTGGCCTGGTTCATTTCAATGACCGACTGCGCAATACGCCAGGTTGGTGAGCCATTAAGTGCCGCCATAGCCTGCGCTTCGTAGCGCATGCCGTAACGGCCGAGAACCTCATGCCATGCCTTCAGATGAGTGGGTTCAGTATCAAGGATGGTGCCATCCATGTCGAAAATCAGCCCTGCGTAACGCTCGTACATCATGTCCTCACTCACTGGATATCGAAACGTTATTTTAACGTAAAAAAGTCATCATTGTCGCCGTCAGCTAAAAACAACAAAGGCACCCAAAGGTGCCTTTATGACGTTGAACAAGCGGTTTTATTTCACCTGCATGTCGTTTTCAACGACGCGTACGCCCGTCACGTTACGGGTGATCTCCACCGCACGATTGGCAATTTTCTGCGAAGAGACAAAGCCGCTTAGCTGTACGCGCCCTTTAAAGGTCACCACGCTAATTTCTGAGGATTTCACGTCTTTGTCGCTGAACAGCGCGGATTTCACCTTAGTGGTGATTACGGTGTCGTCGATGTAGCCACCGGTGCTTTCCTTGGTGGAGGATCCCGCACAGCCTGCGAGAGATACGCTAACGATGAGGGCTGCACAGAATGCAGAGACAGCTTTGAACCATTTCATGGATTTCTCTCCTTGCTACCTGAAAACAAAAGAATGACAGATATAAATTAGCCTGGAAGGAGGAAGATGCCAATATGAAACAAGTGGTTGAAAGAAGATCAGGATTTTGGGAACAGCAGAAAGGCAGGTGAGGAGAAGATGGTGCATCCGGGAGGATTACTCGCCGAAGGCTCGCCCTACGGGCCGTTGCTGAAGCAACGTTATCCCCCCTGGTGCTTACTGAGAAAACTGTTTTCTCTGAAGCGCTATCATCGCTGATAGTTAAGGAGAATATG
>NZ_JBFLVD010000006.1:0-201031 GCF_040750395.1 Scandinavium sp. UTDF21-P1B | reverse complement strand
TCCAGCTGAGCTACGGATGCAAAATGGCGGTGAGGCGGGGATTCGAACCCCGGATGCAGCTTTTGACCGCATACTCCCTTAGCAGGGGAGCGCCTTCAGCCTCTCGGCCACCTCACCACACGCCTCTTTCGAGTGCTTCGAGTTACTCGTAAGAGCTTCTCGTCGCTGCGTGGCGCACATATTACTTTCTGGGACTTATAAGTCAAACAATTTTTCCAGACCTTTTATCGTTTGCACACTTCACGTCCAATTAGCCTGCAAAAACGGCAAAAAGAGCGATTAATCAACACAAAGCACCACGGAAAAACCTGTACTAAGCCGCTTGCAGAAACGCCAGGCGGATTGAAAGCATGATGAATTCAGGACAAAGAAAACAAATGGGGAACAGGAGAGAGGAAAAGAGGTGAAACCGGAATGTTGCGTCTCACCGGGAAGTGAGACGCGGAAATATTAGTAACTGGACTGCTGGGATTTTTCAGCCTGGATACGCTGGTAGATCTCTTCACGATGGACAGAAACCTCTTTAGGGGCGTTTACGCCGATGCGTACCTGGTTGCCCTTCACCCCTAAAACTGTCACGGTGACCTCATCGCCAATCATGAGGGTCTCACCAACTCGACGAGTCAGAATCAGCATTCTTTGCTCCTTGAAAGATTAAAAGAGTCGGGTCTCTTGTATCCCGGCATTATCCATCATATAACGCCAAAAAGTAAGCGATGACAAATACGTAAACGTATAAGCAGTCACGGCATTACATTCTGTTAAACGTAAGTTTAGCCGATTTACACAATTTCAACCTGACTTTATCGTTGTCAGTCTAGCTATTGCAAGGCGCCTCAACCCGGGGGTTTTGGCGCCTATTTCGTTTATGTTGTTACAGTTTTGCGCTGACCCAGCCTTTCACGCTGGCCAGTGCGGCCGGGAGAGCCGCTGCATCCGTACCACCGGCTTGCGCCATATCAGGACGACCGCCCCCTTTACCACCCACCTGCTGGGCGACCATACCAATCAGCTCCCCTGCTTTCACGCGATCGGTCACATCCTTAGAGACCCCCGCAATCAGAGAAACCTTATCGTCTGCGACCGTCGCCAGAACCACAATCGTGGAGCCCAGCTGGTTTTTCAGATCGTCGACCATAGTACGGAGCATCTTCGGCTCAACGCCAGCAAGTTCGCTTACCAGCAGCTTAACGCCATTGATCTCTTCCGCTTTGCTGGAGAGGTTTGCGCTCTCCTGCGCGGCAGCCTGCTCTTTCAGCTGCTGCAGCTCTTTTTCCAGCTGACGGGTACGCTCCAGGACAGAACGTACTTTCTCCGTCACGTTGTGGCTGTCGCCTTTGAGCAGCTGCGCCACGTCGCTTAACACGTCGCTCTGGTTGTGCAGGCTTGCGATTGCACCTTCACCGGTCACTGCTTCAATACGGCGTACGCCAGCGGCGGTACCGGATTCAGAAGTGATACGGAACAGGCCGATATCGCCAGTGCGGGAAGCATGCGTACCACCACACAGTTCGGTGGAGAAGTCCCCCATGCTCAGCACGCGGACACGTTCGTCATATTTTTCACCGAACAGCGCCATCGCACCTTTCGCTTTCGCGTCTTCCAGTTCCATGACATGCGTTTCAATCGGCAGGTTGCGGCGAATCTGGGCGTTGACCAGATCTTCCACTGCGCGGATCTCTTCCGGCTTCATGGCCTCAAAGTGTGAAAAGTCAAAGCGCAGCGCTTTGTCATTTACCAGAGAGCCTTTCTGCGCAACGTGGGTGCCGAGCACCTGACGCAGCGCCGCGTGCATCAGGTGCGTCGCGGAGTGGTTCAACAGAATACGAGCGCGACGAGCCTGATCGACATCCGCCTGAACCGCATCGCCCACTTTCAGAGAACCGCTGTTCAGCGTCCCCAGATGACCAATTGCCTGGCCGTATTTCTGCGTGTCGTTAACGGAGAAGGTAAAACCTGCGCCTTTCAGTTCGCCTTTATCGCCTACCTGACCGCCGGACTCTGCGTAGAACGGAGTCTGATCCAGCACAACCACGGCGTTCTGGCCTGCGGCAATGCTGTCGACAGCTTTGCCGTCCACAAACAGCGCGGTCACTTTGCCGTTCAGTTCCAGATGGTCATAGCCTTTAAATTCAGATGCGCTGTCCACGCGGATCATAGCGTTGTAGTCGGCACCAAAGCCGCTGGATTCACGCGCGCGACGGCGCTGCTCTTCCATCGCAGCTTCAAAGCCGGCTTCATCGACCTTGATGTTGCGCTCGCGGCAAACGTCGGCCGTCAGGTCAACCGGGAAGCCGTAGGTGTCGTACAGACGGAAAGCGGTTTCGCCGTCCAGCGTATCGCCTTTCAGTTTCGCCAGTTCGTCGTCCAGCAGCGCCAGACCACGCTCAAGCGTGCGGGCAAACTGCTCTTCTTCGGTTTTCAGAACCTGCTCAACCTGCGCCTGCTGGCGTTTCAGCTCTTCACCTGCGGACCCCATGACGTCAATCAATGGGCCAACCAGTTTCCAGAAGAAGCTCTCTTTCGCGCCGAGCATGTTGCCATGGCGGATTGCGCGACGAATGATACGACGCAGCACGTAGCCACGGTTTTCGTTCGACGGGATCACGCCATCCGCAATCAGGAACGCGCAGGAGCGAATGTGGTCGGCGATAACGCGCAGGGATTTATTGCTGAGATCGGTTGCACCGGTCTCTTTCGCCACGGCCTGAATCAGGGTGCGGAAAAGATCGATGTCATAGTTGGAATTCACATGTTGCAGCACCGCCGCGATACGCTCGAGGCCCATGCCGGTGTCTACTGACGGTTTCGGCAGCGGTTCCATCGTGCCATCGGCCTGGCGGTTGAACTGCATGAAAACGATGTTCCAGATCTCGATGTAGCGATCGCCGTCTTCTTCCGGGCTACCAGGAGGGCCGCCCCAAATGTGGTCGCCATGGTCAAAGAAGATTTCGGTGCACGGACCGCAAGGACCGGTATCGCCCATCTGCCAGAAGTTATCTGACGCGTACGGCGCACCTTTGTTATCGCCGATGCGAATGATGCGCTCACGCGGAACGCCCACTTCGTTGGCCCAGATCTCAAAGGCTTCATCATCGGTTTCGTACACGGTGACCCACAGACGCTCTTTTGGCAGCGCAAACCAGTTCTCACCGGTCAGCAACTCCCAGGCGTACTGGATAGCATCGTGCTTGAAGTAGTCGCCGAAGCTAAAGTTGCCCAGCATTTCGAAGAAAGTATGGTGACGCGCGGTATAACCGACGTTTTCCAGATCGTTGTGTTTACCACCCGCACGCACGCAGCGCTGCGAGGTGGTCGCGCGGGAGTAATTACGCTTGTCGAGACCAAGGAACACATCCTTGAACTGGTTCATCCCGGCGTTGGTAAACAGCAGAGTCGGGTCGTTGTTTGGCACCAGGGAGCTGCTGGCAACTACCTGATGTCCCTTGCTATGGAAAAAGTCGAGAAACGCCTGACGGATCTCAGCGGTGCTCTTGCTCATAATTATCCTGGAATCACGCTAACGGATTGTTACAGGCGGCAGCTGAACAGTTTTTACACAGTCAGGCAACCCTTACGGAAAAAAGTGGGAATAAGATAAGTTTTCCTGCAACGGAAGTAAAATACCGAGTGACTCAGTCGTTAATATTTCGCCAGATTTGCTGGATATCTTCCATCAGATAGCCGCGATTGATCAGAAATCTCTGTACTTTCACCTTTTCGGCAAAAACCGTGGGGAGCGGCTCTCCGAATTTTCTTTCGGCCTGGTCGCGGGCCAGCGTCATCCAGTCGATTTCACAGTCGTACATCGCCTGTTCGATATCGCTGCGATCAATGCCTTTTTGATTTAGCTCCTGGCGGATGCGTGCCGGGCCATAGCCCTTGCGGCTGCGGCTGGCGATAAACTGACGAGTGAAGCGCGCATCGTCCAGATAGTGACTTTCCAGACACCAGGCAACTACCTTTTCAACCTCTTCCTCAGGCGCATCTATCGGTTCCGGGCCGTTTTTGGTTAAGACGGGCGCAACCAGCTTACGACGCAGCTCTTTTTCACTGTGATCGCGCATCGCCAGTATGCGAATCGCCCGATCCAGAAGGCGGGCATAGGCCGAACGACGGGGTGAATTTTCAGTCATGGCAAGCCTTTTCCCTCTGTATCAAAGTCAACGGCCAAAAAAGCAAAAGGGCCGCATAAGCAGCCCTTTTTACCTCAGCGAAGATTAAAAATCTTCGTTGGTTTCTTCAACGCTGTTGTCGTCAACGGCGAAGGCAGGTTTGTCGTCCTGATTGTTCAGCAGCAGTTCGCGAACTTTCTTCTCAATCTCTTTCGCCGCAGCCGGGTTTTCTTTCAGCCAGGAGATAGCATTCGCTTTACCCTGACCAATTTTGTCACCGTTGTAGCTGTACCAGGCACCGGCTTTCTCGATCAGTTTCTCTTTCACGCCGAGGTCAACCAGCTCACCGTAGAAGTTGATGCCTTCACCGTAGAGGATCTGGAATTCAGCCTGCTTGAACGGTGCAGCAATTTTGTTTTTCACCACCTTCACGCGGGTTTCGCTACCCACTACGTTGTCGCCCTCTTTCACCGCGCCGATACGACGGATGTCGAGACGTACGGAGGCGTAGAACTTCAGCGCGTTACCGCCGGTGGTGGTTTCCGGGTTACCGAACATCACGCCAATTTTCATACGGATCTGGTTGATGAAGATCAGCAGGGTATTGGACTGCTTCAGGTTACCTGCGAGCTTACGCATCGCCTGGCTCATCATACGTGCCGCGAGGCCCATGTGAGAGTCACCGATTTCGCCTTCGATTTCCGCTTTTGGCGTCAGCGCCGCTACGGAGTCAACGATGATGACGTCTACCGCACCGGAGCGCGCCAGCGCATCACAGATTTCCAGCGCCTGCTCACCGGTATCCGGCTGAGAGCAGAGCAGGTTGTCGATATCCACGCCCAGCTTACGAGCATAAACCGGGTCCAGCGCGTGCTCGGCGTCGATGAACGCACAGGTTTTCCCTTCGCGCTGCGCCGCTGCCACAACCTGCAGGGTCAGCGTGGTTTTACCGGAGGATTCCGGCCCGTAAATTTCAACGATACGACCCATCGGCAGGCCGCCAGCCCCCAGAGCGATATCCAGAGAAAGCGAACCGGTGGAGATGGTTTCCACATCCATGGAACGGTCTTCACCCAGGCGCATGATGGAGCCTTTACCGAATTGCTTTTCGATCTGGCCCAGTGCTGCCGCCAACGCTTTCTGTTTGTTTTCGTCGATAGCCATTATTACTCCTGTCCGGGTGTTACCGCGTAAATTCTGTTTTGTTGACGCAATTATACTGTATGGTCATACAGTATCAAGTGTTTTGTAGAAATTGTTGCCACAGCAGCTGCAGGGCATAGGCGGTGGCCTGTCGACGCACGGCTTCGCGGTCACCTTTGAAGCATTCTCTGCGGGTAAAGCCCTGCCCGTTTGCGCTGGCGAGGCCAAACCAGACGGTTCCCACCGGCTTCTCTTCGCTGCCGCCATCCGGCCCGGCGATACCGCTGACGGAAAGCGCATAGGTGGCACGCGCCGCGCGAAGTGCACCAATCGCCATTTCTACCACGACAGGTTCGCTGACCGCACCGTGGTTTAGCAGCGTGTCTTCACCCACGCCAATCATCTGTGATTTGGCTTCGTTGCTGTAGGTCACAAACCCGCGTTCAAACCAGGCGGAACTGCCGGAAATGTCCGTCAATACCTTGGCTATCCAGCCGCCGGTGCAGGACTCCGCCGTAGTGACGGTCGCGCCCTGCGCCTTTAGCGCCAGCCCAACCTGTTCGCTGAGTGCCATCAATTCACTGTCGATCATCATCATTTCTCGCAGCCTGAAAAAGATGCTGAACAAGATACCATTTTCTGCTTCAGGAGGGAGACGGCGTGGACATTTTACGAGGGCGCTTCAGAAAAAACGTACAGCGCCCCGATAAATCGGGGCGAGACTCAGAATTACTTCATGCTATTGGCGAGGGACTCTACGTTGTGCCGCAGCATTTTGACATAGCTGTCCGCCACGCCTCCGGGTTTCGACAGCGCCTCAGGGTAAAGTTCGCCCCCCGGCTGTGCTCCCGTTGCCGTCGCAATCTGCTTCACAAGGCGCGGGTCGAGCTGATTTTCCATGAACCAGGTATGCACGCCGTCTGCTTTAATTTGCTGAATCAGCGCGCCCACCTGCGCCGCGCTGGCCTCGCTTTCCGACGAAAGCCCCTGCGGCGCAAGGAACGTGACGCCATAGGCGCGGCCGAAATAGCCGAACGCATCATGGCTGGTCAGCACTTTGCGTTTCGCCTGCGGGATAGCCGTGAAGCGAGCTTTTGCCCAGGCGTCGATTTGCATAAGCTCGGCGATGTATTTCTGTCCGCTGGCATTCAGCGCCGCTTCGTCCTGCGGATCGGCTTTCACCAGCCCGGCAAGAATATTTTTCGCATATAACGCGCCATTGGCAGCGCTGTTCCACGCGTGCGGATCGGTCACGGTTTTACCGTCTTCATCAAGGGTGTGCGTCTTCACGCCTTTCGACGCGACGACCAGCTCGCCTTTAAAGCCCGAGGCTTTGATCAGCCTGTCCAGCCAGCCTTCCAGCCCAAGGCCGTTCACCACTACCACGTCAGCTTTACTCAGCAAAACGCTGTCCTGCGGTGACGGTTCGAAGGTATGCGGATCGCCGTCCGGCCCCACCAGCGTGTCCACATGCACATGTTCCCCACCAACCTGCTGCACCATATCCCCAAGCACCGAAAAGCTGCTTACTACGTTCAGCGTTTTCGCCATTACGCCCTGCGACAGTACACCAAGCGTCAGTGCCAGAATCAAACCCGTTCTTTTCATCGTTTCCCCTTGCGTTAAAAAAGCGCCCGCAGGCTGAAGGCCAGCCGGCTGCGCGTGCCAAAAAACACCGAAATGAAAAACAGAATGCTGGCGGTCAGCACGATTGACGGCCCGGCGGGCAAATTGGCTGACCAGGAAAGACTCAGGCCGAGCCAGGCGCAAAACGCGCCGCTCACCGCCGCAAAGAGCAAAATTCCCGGAAGCGTCCTCGCCCAGCAGCGGGCGGCAATCGCGGGCAGCATCATCACGCCCACCGCCATCAGCGTGCCCAGCACCTGAAAACCGGCCACCAGGTTAATCACCAGCAGCGCCAGAAAAAGGCCATGCAGCAGCGAAGGCAGGCGGCGGGAGTTAACCTCCAGCCAGGCGCTGTCGAACGCCTCACTCACCAGCCCACGGTAAAGCAGCGCCAGAACGATCAGCGTCAGGCTGGCAACGCCCGCCACGAACAGCGCCGCGTTGTTGTCCACCGCCAGAATTGAGCCGAACAAAAGATGCAGCAGATCGACGCTCGACCCGCGCAGCGAAACCAGCGTCACGCCCAGCGCCAGAGAGCCCAGGTAGAACCCGGCGAAGCTGGCATCTTCCTTCAGCGGCGTGCGTCGGCTGACCCAGCCGGCAATCAGCGCCACCGCAATCCCGGCGATAAAGCCGCCAACGGTCATCGCCAGCAGCGACATCCCGTTCAGCAAATAGCCCACCGCCACGCCGGGCAAAATAGCGTGCGAGAGCGCATCTCCCATCAGGCTCATCCGCCGCAGCAGCAGAAACACGCCGAGCAAAGTTGTGCTCACCGACAGTGCCAGACAGACCACCAGAGCCCGCCGCATAAAGCCAAATTCAATGAAAGGCTGGAAGAAAAGGTGCCAGATCATGCGCGCCTCGCAGCGTCAAAGGCAGCAAGAACAGGAGGTGTTTCACCCCAGCGTGCATGTTCCGATTCCAGCCAGAGCGTCTCCGGGAAATGGCAGGCGACCCGCTGGTTATCGTGCAGCACCGCCAGCACGGTTTGCCCGCCGCGATGCATGTCCAGAATCAGCTCCATCAGCATCTGGCTGGTGGCTTCATCAATGCCGGTGAAGGGCTCATCCAGCATCACCAGCGGCGCCTGCTGCACCAGCACCCGGGCAAACAGCATTCGCTGAAACTGGCCGCCGGACAGCGCTTCAATGGGAGATGAGCCGAGCGTTTCCAGGCCAACGCGTTCCAGAGCGATAGCGATGTTTCTGCGCGCCTGCACATTCAGCCCACGCAACAGCGACACGCGCGGCCATGCGCCCTGGCTCACCACATCGTAAACGTTAAGCGGAAACTGCGACTCCAGCATGTGACGCTGAGCCAGCCAGCCGATGACCGGCCTGCCCTCGCGCCATCGCAGTTGCCCGCTGACGGGAGGAATAAAACCCGCCAGCGTTTTCAGCAGCGTCGATTTACCGCAGCCGTTCACGCCGACAATCGCCGTCAGCGATCCTTTGGCTAAAACGCCGCACAGCGCAGGCGTGATTGCCCGCCGCTCGTAACCCGCTACGAGATGATCAAGTTCAATCATGGCAGCGCCACCGCCCAGCCAATAGCCAACCAAAGAAACGCCAGCAGAAGAATCGCTACGCCCAGCCGCAGCAGGCTGGAAGCGTTAAACAGGGAAAAGGGGATCATCTCAAACCTCAAAAATGTTATAACATAACAATATTGAAATCAGAGAGAGATGTAAATCGGTGACGCAGGCTGAGGCTGTATCGAAATGTTTCAGATTCCCCTCCGGACGGAGGGGAAAGAGGATTACTGCTGAGTGCGCGCCAGCGCCACGGCCTGGCCGAGCTGCCAGACGGCCATCGCGTAATGCGTGCTGTGGTTATAGCGAGTGATGGTGTAGAAGTTCGGCAGGCCGTACCAGTACTGATAACCGGTACCGATATCCAGCCGCAGCAGGCTGGCCTGCTGATGATCGCCAAGCGGTTCCAGAGGAGACAACCCGACGGCAGCTAGCTGCGACACGCTGTAATTTGTTTTGAAGCCGTTCTCCAGGCCCGGCGCCTGGCCAGAAGCCATGACCGCCACCCGATCGCCCTTCACCCAGCCGTGCTGTTTGAAGTAGTTGGCGACGCTGCCAATCGCATCTTCCGGGTCCCACAGGTTGATGTGCCCGTCGCCGTTGAAGTCCACGGCGAACTGCTTATAGGACGACGGCATAAACTGACCGTAGCCCATCGCGCCCGCAAAGGAGCCTTTCAGATCCAGCGGATCGTCCTGTTCGTTACGGGCCATCAGCAGGAAGGTTTCCAGCTCGCCGGAGAAATACTTCGCCCGGCGTGGGTAGTTGAAGGAGAGCGTCGCCAGCGCATCAAGGATTCGGGTTTTGCCCATCACGCGGCCCCAGCGGGTTTCTACGCCAATAATGCCGACGATAATCTCCGGTGGCACGCCGTATACCTGCCAGGCACGGTTGAGCGCATCCTGATACTGATTCCAGAACGCCACGCCGTTCTGCACGTTATCCGGCGTAATAAACTGCTTTCTATAGCGCAGCCATGCGCCGTTTGGCCCGGTTGGCACCTGCGCGGTGGGCGCCTGTCGGTCCATCAGGTTCAGCACGTAATCGAGACGCTTCGCCTGGGAAAGAATTTCATGCAGCTGCTGACGGTTGAAACCGTGCTTGCTGACCATCGCATCGACAAACTGCTCTGCCGCCGCGTTGTTAGCAAAATCGCCGCCCAACATGGTGACGTTATGCTGTGGCTCCAGCAGAAAACCGCCGGAAGACGGGGCGGAGGGGGTCGGCGCTTCCGCGGTTTTCGGTTTGCTGCTACAGGCGGCAACCAGCACGCAGAGCGGGAGTATTGTCAGATAACGACGCTTCAACATGTGACATCCATTTAGCTATTCGGCAAGAATCAGCATGGTAAACATCCCGCCGACGATAAGAAAGCGCCAGCGGGCGGCGGAGGCAAATATTTCGTTTAAAGTGACTTTTTAAGGCCCAGCCTCTTAGCCAGCCGGTGCAAATTCGCCACGTCCAGAGAGAGCGCACGGGCGGTTGCAGCCCAGTTGTTTTGCTGGCTTTCAAGCGCCTGAGTAATCGCTTCGCGTTGAAATGCTTCGGTTGCTTCCCGCAGGTTCACCGTCGTTGCGAGGGCCTCGCTGGCCTGAACCACAGGCGCAGGCTCTCCCTCGAAGGCGAAATGCTGCGGAGTCAGCGTCACTTCATCGCCGCTGCTCGTCGCACGCGCCAGTACGACTGCACGATGAATGGCATGTTCCAGCTCGCGGACGTTGCCCGGCCAGTGCCAGGCCGCCAGCTTCGCCCGTGCGGCCGAACTGAGCACAACGCTGCCAAGCCCCATCCGCGCCCGGCACTGTTCGCAGAAATAACCCGCCAGCAAAATGACGTCGTCCCCGCGCTCGCGCAACGGCGGCACGGCAACAGGAAACACGCTCAGGCGATGGAACAAGTCCGCCCGGAAACGCCCGGCGAGCACCTCTTCACGCAGATCCCGATTGGTTGCCGCCAGCACGCGTACGTTTACCCGCAGGCTACGGTCATCCCCTACTCGCTGAATGTCGCCGTACTGCAGCACGCGCAGCAGCTTGGCCTGCAACGCCAGAGAGAGCTCGCCGATCTCGTCGAGGAACAGCGTGCCGTTATCCGCAATTTCAAATTTGCCGCTGCGGTGGCTGATGGCCCCGGTAAAAGCGCCCTTCACGTGCCCGAAGAGCTCGCTTTCCGCCACGCTTTCCGGCAGTGCCGCGCAGTTAAGGTAAACCAGCGGATTGACGGCTCGCGGCGACTGCTGATGAATAGCCTTCGCCACCAGCTCTTTGCCGGTGCCGGTTTCGCCACCAATCAGCACGTTGAGATCCGACGCTGCCACAATTTCAATCTCTTTTTTCAGCTGCAGCATCGGTGCCGACAGGCCAATCATCTCCTGAACGCCGGAAACCGGCTCAACGCCCGCCTGGCTCACCATGACGTTCTGGCTTTCGAGCCTCGCAATCAGCAGCGCGTTATTCAGCGCCCCGGACACCAGCGCGGCAATCAGCCGCAGCTCTTCGTCGCTGTAGCTGTCGAACTGGTGCGCGTCCATGCCGTCCAGCGTCAGCGCGCCAATCAGGTTCTGCCCGGCGAACAGCGGCAGCCCAAGGCAGGCGTGAACCTTGAGGCTCTCCTGGCCGGGGATCAGGCCGTCATAGGGATCGGGCAGCGTGCTGTCTGCCGGGAAACGAACAATATCCCCGGCGCGGGCGATGGCCTCCAGGCGCGGATGCCCTGCCAGCGAAAAACGCCGCCCGAGCACGTCCTGCGCCAGCCCGTCTATCGCCAGCGGAATAAACTGATGCGCCTCATAGCGCAGCAGCGCCGAAGCATCGCAGCCTAAAAGCTGTCGCAATGTGGTGATCAGACGGGAAAAGCGATCCGGATGACCGATATCGCTTTGCAGCTCGATGGCGATATTCGCCAGCGCTTCAGTGGAAAAACTCATGCCTGCCTCAGTGTCATTATGACTATGACCATTGTCTTTTTGACTTTCATGATGATAGTCATAACGACAAACAACAACAACGCTTAATTTTATAAAATCAATATTATCAATAAGATAAAAACTGGCACGCAATTTGTAATAGCTCAATCACTTTTTTGAACCAAAAGACTGATTGAGGACACTATGGCTATTCACGTTAAAAACAATATTCACTGGGTTGGACAGCGCGACTGGGAAGTGCGTGATTTTCATGGCACCGAATACAAAACCCTGCGCGGCAGCAGCTACAACAGCTACCTGATTCGTGAAGAGAAAAACGTGCTGATCGATACCGTCGATCACAAGTTCAGCCGTGAATTCGTGCAGAACCTGCGTACGGAGATCGATCTTGCCGACATCGACTGCATCATCATCAACCACGCCGAAGAAGACCACGCCGGTGCGCTGACCGAGCTGATGTCCTGCATTCCGGACACGCCAATTTACTGCACCGCCAACGCCATTGACTCCATCAACGGCCATCACCACCACCCGGAATGGAATTTCAACGTGGTGAAAACGGGCGATACGATTGATATCGGTCACGGCAAACAGCTTATCTTCGTCGAAACCCCGATGCTGCACTGGCCGGACAGCATGATGACCTACATGACCGGCGACGCGGTGCTGTTCAGCAACGACGCCTTCGGCCAGCACTACTGCGACGAACGCCTGTTCAACGACGAAGTGGATCAGACTGAACTCTTCGAACAGTGCCAGCGCTACTACGCCAACATCCTGACCCCGTTCAGCCGCCTGGTCACGCCGAAAATTACCGAGATCCTTGGCTTCAACTTACCGGTCGATATGATTGCGACCTCCCACGGCGTGGTCTGGCGCGATAACCCGACGCAAATCGTCGAGCTGTACCTGAAATGGGCGGCGGATTATCAGGAAGACCGCATCACGATTTTCTACGACACCATGTCCAACAACACCCGCATGATGGCCGACGCCATTGCCCAGGGCATTAACGAAGTTGACCCGCGCGTGGCGGTGAAGATCTTTAACGTCTCCAAAAGCGATAAAAACGACGTGCTGACCAACGTCTTCCGCTCCAAGGGCGTGCTGGCGGGCACCTCAACCATGAACAACGTGATGATGCCGAAAATTGCGGGGCTGGTTGAAGAGATGACCGGCCTGCGTTTTCGCAACAAGCGCGCCAGCGCCTTCGGCTCCCACGGCTGGAGCGGCGGTGCGGTGGACAGGCTTTCCACCCGCCTGCAGGATGCCGGCTTTGAGATGTCCCTGAGCCTGAAAGCCAAATGGCGTCCGGATCTCGACGCGCTGGAAGTGTGCCGTGAACATGGGCGTGAAATCGCTCGTCAATGGGCTCTTGCGCCGCTGCCGGTCGCTGAAGCCACAGCGACACAGGAACAGCAGGACTGCGCCTGCGCTGCCGCTGCGGCCGCTGACCTTGGCCCATCAATGCAGTGCAGCGTCTGCCAGTGGGTTTACGATCCGGCCAAAGGCGAACCGAACCAGGACGTCGCCCCTGGCACCCCATGGAGCGACGTGCCGGACAGCTTCCTGTGCCCGGAATGCTCGCTCGGTAAAGAGGTCTTTGACGTACTGGCCACGGAGGCAAAATGAACCACGGCATCGTTATCGTTGGCTCGGGCTTCGCCGCCCGCCAGCTGGTAAAAAACATCCGCAAACAGAACGTACAGGTGCCGCTGACGCTGATTGCCGCCGACAGCATGGATGAGTACAACAAACCGGATCTCAGCCATGTGATAAGCCGCGGCCAGCAGGCTGCGGACCTGACGCTGCAAACGGCGGGTGACTTCGCGGAGCAGTATAATTTGCGTCTTTTCCCGCACACGCGGGTAACGGACATCGACGCGAAAAGTAAGCAGGTTTACTGCGACGGGCACAGCATCTGTTACGACAAACTGGTGCTGGCGACGGGCGCTCAGCCTTTTGTTCCGCCGGTTCCCGGCAAGGAGCTGATGGTCACGCTCAACAGCCAGCAGGAGTATGGCGCAGCCCAGGCGGAGCTGCATGACGCAAAACGGGTGCTTATCGTGGGTGCAGGGCTGATTGGCAGCGAGCTGGCAATGGACTGCAATCGTGCCGGGAAAACGGTCAGCGTGGTGGACAACTCCGCAAGCATTCTCTCCGCGCTGATGCCACCGGAAGTCAGCAGTCGTCTTCAGCACCGGCTGACGGAGATGGGCGTGCATCTGCTGCTCAAAAGCCAGCTTCAGGGGCTGGAAAAAACGCAGAGCGGGATCCGCGTGCAGCTCGACAGAAACCGAACTATTGAGGTGGATGCCGTTATCGCCGCAGCCGGACTGCGCCCGGAGATCGCCCTTGCCCAAAGAGCAGGCGTCGCAGTTAATCGCGGCATCGTTGTAGACGGCACGCTGCAGACCAGCGATTCCGCCATTTACGCCCTTGGCGACTGCGCGGAGATCCACGGCAGCGTTTTGCCATTCCTGCAGCCGATTCTGCTGAGCGCATTAACGCTGGCAAAAAATCTGCTCGGGGAGAGCGGAAACCTGAAGCTCCCGCCCATGCTGGTGAAGGTGAAAACACCGGATCTGCCGCTGCATCTGGCAGGGAACACCCGTGGAGCAGATTTGCGCTGGCGCATCGAAACCACCGTCGAAGGCATGATTGCTCAGGGCGTGGACAGCGATGACAGGCTGCGGGCATTCGTGGTCAGTGAGGAAAACATGAAGCTGGCATTTGGGTTACTGAAGCAGCTCTCTGCCTGAAAGATGCCGGGTGGCGCTACGCTTACCCGGCATTCAAATCATGCGGTCTGATGCCCTCTCCCCCTGCCCCTCTCCCACAGGGCGAGGGGTGCAAACATTAAAAAATCCTCTAAAACGAGGATTTTTGCTGTTCACCTTGCCACCGGGCTACATCACACGGCCAAAAATCTTACACGCTAATCGCGTCGTAGCCCCGCCAGCGGTATACCGCCAGTGAAATGATCCAGCAGGCGATAAACAGCCCGATGACGATAAACCCGGCGTTGCCGAGATTGTCGTTCAGCGCTTCCACCACGTTCCACACTCCGCCGCTGAAGCCAAACTTATCCATCAACAAACCCAGCGCCTCAAGCCCGCCGATGAACAGTGCCACCACCACCGAGGTGCCGGTAATGGTCATGTTGTAGTAGAGCTTGCGCTGCGGCTTGTTGAACGCCCAGCCGTATGCCCCAACCATCAGCACGTTATCCAGCGTATCCACCAGCGCCATGCCGCTTGCAAACAGCGCCGGGAAGATCATGATGCTCCAGATAGACATCCCGCTTGAGGCACCCGCCGCCGTGATCCCCAACACGCCAACCTCCGTAGCCGTGTCAAAGCCGAGGCCGAACAGGAAACCCACCAGATACATGTGCCAGCTTTTACCGACCAGGCGGAAAGTCTTACCAAACAGCCAGCCCATCATGCCGCCGCTGGCCACCGGATCGCTGTTGAAGGGTTTCCCCTGACGGAACGCGCGGAAGCTGCGCCAGACGCCACGCAGAATGACCAGGTTGACGAAAGCCATCGCCAGCAGGAACAGCGCGGACACCGCAGTGCCAATCAGGCTGCCCGTTTCATGGAACCAGCCCATCTGCTGCTGGAAGGCGGTCGCCGTCGCGGCAATCGCCGCCGACGCCAGCACCACAATGGATGAATGCCCGAGCGAGAACCACGCTCCGACGCCAAACGGGCGTTTGCCCTGCTGCATCATTTTACGCGTCACGCAGTCAATGGCCGCGATGTGGTCAGCATCCACCGCATGACGCAGGCCGTAGCCCCAGGCCAGCAGGCTTGCGGCCATCAGGGCTCCGCTGTGACCGAACACGTCCCAGGCCCAGGCCCACGCCACCAGATTGGCAACGATTAATCCGAAAACCAGCAGCGCAGCGCGTGGCTGCTGACGTAAAAGCGTAATCAGCTTCATCCTTCTCTCTTCTCCTCGAGGCGGGCGGCGGCAACGACTGCCTGCCCGTATGAAATTCCACCGTCGCCTGCCGGCAAACGCTGTGGAAATAAAAGTGTAAAACCAGACAGATAAAACGCCAGCCGCTCGCGCAGCAGCCGGTTATGCAGCACGCCACCACCGAAAACCAGCGTGGTGATACCGAAGCGTTCCGCGTGAAAGCTCATCATCTGCGCCAGCCCACGGGCCAGCGCGTCGTGAAATGCCCAGGCTTTTTCGGCATCAGCGGCGGACCAGCTCAGCCACTGCTGCCAGAAAATACGCAAATTCAGCGTGTTATTTTCAAAGGGCAGCGTCAGCGGATGCTGCGTGCTGTCGCTTGTCCTCGCCAGCGCTTCCAGCAGGCAAGCGGCCTGCCCTTCGTAACTCAGCATCTCCGGCGCACAATCCAGCGCGCTCGCCACGGCATCAAACAAGCGTCCGCAGGATGACGCCCGCGGTGAGTTAATTCCTCGATCAACCGCACGAGCCAACGCCTGCACCGGTTTTCCCTCAAATGCGGGAAGCAAAGCCCAGCCCGGCACAAACGCCAGAGACTGCGCCAGCCAGTTGCGCCATGGCTGGCGGGCGGCTAAATCTCCGCCGGGCAGCGCCACCGCCGGCAGGCCGCCGAGGTGCTCGCACTCGCGATAGTTCACCCGCAGGCATTCTCCGCCCCACAGTTCGCCGTTTTCTCCCATGCCGATGCCGTCGAGCGTTAACGCAATCACGTCACCGGCCTCAAGCGGCCAGCCGTGTTCCGCCATGCAGGCCGCCGCATGGGCATGGTGATGCAACACTTCCTCACAGGGGATAGCCAGCGCTTTGCCCCACTGCACGGAGCGGTAGCCAGAGTGCGCATCCACCACCACGCGCTCAGGCGTAAACGCATAAATCGACTGCATCAGCGCAAGCGCGTTGCGCCACTGCTCTTCAACGCCCTCCCCGGACAGATCGCCAAGGTGCTGGCTCAGCACCGCTTCCTGTCCACGCACTAGGCAGAAGGTGTTCTTTAAATCCGCACCGCAGCAGAGCATGGGGGGGACATCGGCAAAACCGGGCGGCAGCGGCAACGCATCAGGCACAAAGCCCCTGGCCCGCCGCAGCATTTCGCCGCTTTGTCGCACCACCGAATCATCCATGCGCTGGACAATATCCCGGTTGTGAAGCAAAAAACCGTCGGCGATAGTTGCCAGATCCGCCAGCGCCTGGGCATTGGTTATCGCCGGAGGCTTACCGTTAAGGTTGCCGGAGGTCATCACCAGCGGGCGATTCAGCGCCTGCATCAGCAAATGCTGAATGGGATTAGAGGGCAGCATCACGCCAACTTCATCCAGCCCTGGCGCAATGCCATCGCACAATCCACCTACGGTATTTTTCGCCACCAGCACAATCGGAGACGCCGGAGTGTTAAGCAATTTTTGTGCCCGATCCGGCAGCGTATTTGCCTGCGTGACCATCACCGCCAGCGGCTTCGCCGGTCGACGCTTGCGTTCGCGCAGTCGCACAACGGCGGCCGTATTGCCCGCATCGCAGGCAAGGTGGAATCCACCGAGTCCTTTCATCGCCACAATACCGCCCGAGGCCAGCAGGCCGATCGCTGCCGTCAGGGCATCCTCACCCGAGGCTGTTTGCGTGCCCGACTGCCAGCTCAGCTGTGGGCCGCACTCCTCGCAGGCTACAGGCTGCGCGTGAAAACGGCGGTCGCGCGGATCCCGGTATTCCTGTTCACAGACGGGACACAAGGGAAACGCCGCCATCACGGTGAAAGGACGGTCATAAGGCATGGCACGAATTATCGTAAAGCGCGGACCGCAGTGGGTGCAGTTGATAAACGGATAACGATAGCGACGGTTGCCCGGGTCGTTCAGCTCTGCGCGACAGGCCGGACAGGTCGCGGCATCGGGCGTAATCTGCGTGCTCATGCGCCCGGCTCCGCTGTTATGAATAGTGAAATCCTTCGGTAAATCAGCCCATTGATACGGGCTGACTTCCACGGCATCGATTCGCGCCAGCGTGGGGCAATGCGCCAGCAGTTCTGCACCAAAACCGTCATCTGCACCCGCGAGGTGCACCAGCACCCCTTCAGCATCATTGCTGACGTTGCCTGACCGTTGCAGCCGCTGCGCCATTTGCCAGACGAAAGGGCGGAAACCCACTCCCTGAACTTTGCCACGTACGCGAATGGCGATGCCGTTCTCTTTCATCAGACGTTTGCGGCCTCCCGCAGCCGGGTTTTCATCTCCTGGTAGGTCGTCAGCGCCCAGTTCTCCGCCCAGCGCTGGTCAGCAATCTGGCTTACGCGCACCGCGCAGTACTTGGTTTCCGGCGTTTTGGAGATGGGATCGAGGTTATCCTGAGTGAGTTCATTGCAGGCGCCAATCCACCACTGATAGGTCATATAGACGCTGCCGGCGTTGGTGCGGCTGCTGACGTTCGCCCGGCTGATCACCTTGCCGCGGCGGGACTCCACCCACACCAGTTCGCGATCCTTCACGCCAAGCCGCTGCGCATCTTCCGGGTTCATCTGCACAAAACCGGGTTCATCGGCGAGCGACTGCAATGCCGCGCAGTTGCCGGTCATCGAGCGGCAGGAGTAATGTCCGACCTCGCGCACGGTGCAGAGCACCAGCGGGAAATCCGCATCCGGCGTTTCGGCAGGCGCACGCCATTGCGCAGCAAACAGATGGCCTTTTCCGTCCGGCGTGTCGAACTGGCTGTCCTGATACAGGTAAGGCGTGCCGGGATGATCGAGCGTCGGGCATGGCCACTGCACGTGCCCCATATCGCCCATTTTTTCGTACGTCACACCGTAGAACAGCGGGCACAGCTCGCGCATTTCATCCCAGATTTGCTGATTGCTGGTGTAGTGCATCGGGTAGCCCATCTCCCGGGCAATCAGGCTGATGATTTCCCAGTCGCGCTTAACGTTGTAAGTGGGGTCTATCGCCTTCTCAAAGCGCTGGAATCCACGATCGGCGCAGGTAAAGACGCCGCCGTGTTCGCCCCAGGAGGTTGCGGGCAGAAGAACGTCGGCCTGCTCGGCGGTTTTGGTCATGAAGATGTCCTGCACGACGACAAAATCCAGCGCCTCAAACCCTTTGCGCACCAGCCCAAGATCGGCTTCGGTCTGCAATGGATCTTCGCCCATGATGTAATAGGCTTTCACCTTGCCTTCCAGCGCCAGATGCGGCACTTCGGTGATGCGCACGCCGATTTTGTCATCCATCAGCGCGCTGTCGATGCCCCAGGCTTTGGCAAATTTGGCCCTCACCTGCGCGTCGGTGACGTCCTGATAGCCCGGGAACTGGTTAGGCAGCACGCCCATATCGCAGGCACCCTGTACGTTGTTCTGCCCACGAACCGGGCCTACGCCGACGTTTTTGCGCCCCAGGTTGCCGGTCAGCAAAGCCAGGCCAGCCAGCCCTTTCACCACGTCCACCGCCTGACCAAACTGGGTGACGCCCATTCCCCACATGATGGTAGCGGTGGGCGCAGCAGCATAAATGCGCATGGCCTCACGCACCTGCCGGGCAGGCACGCCGGTGAGTTCCTCCACAGCTTCCGGTGCGTAGCCCTTCACCACTTCACGATAAGCTTCAAGCCCGGTGGTATGCCGCGCCACCCAGGCTTTGTCGTACAGCTCTTCTTCCAGCAGAACATAGGCAAAGGCGTTCACCAGCGCCATATTGCAGCCGTTGTTCATCTGCAAATGACGATCGGCGATGCGCGCCGTTTCGATTTTGCGCGGATCGCAGACGATGATTTTTGCGCCTTTCTCTTTGGCTTTGATCACCCGCCGGGCCACGATCGGGTGCGAATCGGCACAGTTGTAGCCAAAGATCAGCAGGCAGGCCGAGTCTTCAATCTCACCGATGGAGTTACTCATTGCCCCGTTGCCGAGGGTTTCCTGCAACCCGGCGACGGACGGCCCATGGCAAACGCGGGCGCAGCAGTCAACGTTGTTGGTATGCAGCACGCCGCGGGCAAATTTTTGCATCACGTAGTTTGTTTCATTACCCGTGCCACGCGAAGACCCTGTGGTCATGATCGCGCGCGGTCCGTGCTTCGCTTTAATCTCACTCAGTTTTTTGGCCGTATAGCGAATTGCCTCTTCCCAACTGACCGGGGTCAGTTTCCCCCCTTTTTCGTAGCGGATCATCGGCTGGGTCAGGCGGGGCGTCAGCAGGCGGGTATCGTTGAGAAAATCCCAGCCGTAGTAGCCTTTCAGGCACAGCTCATTCTGATTGGTGACGCCATCAGCGGCTTCCGCGCGCAGGATTTTATTGTTATCAACAACCAGCTTCAGCTTGCAGCCTGCGCCGCAGTAAGGACAAACACTCGTGATTTTTTTCATCAGTAACAGACCTGTTAAAAGTGAAAGGGTTAAGATTAAAACGACACGGAAAATGCGCTGTCGAGCGCAGCCCGGCGGCGTTTTTCAACATTCAGTTGCTCAAGCGCTTCCCGGTCAATACAGACCAGCGCGGCGGTAGGACAGGACGCCACGCAGGCTGGCCCATCGGTGCGGGTGTGGCAAAGGTCACACTTGTTTGCTTCGGCCTTTTCCATTTTCACCTGCATTCCAAAACCGCTGGTGCGTACAACAGGACGAACCACCACCTCCATTGCGCCATAAGGGCAGGCCACCACGCAGGTTTTGCAGCCAATGCAGCGCTCCTGCATCACATGCACAAAGCCGTTTTCACGGGCAATTGCTCCGTTGGGGCAGACGCTGGCGCAGGGGGCATCCTCACACTGGCGACAGGCGGTGGCGGTAGAAATATTCACGCCTTTGACGACGTGGATGCGGGGTAAAAAAGTTTGGGGCGTCAGCGCCGCACAGTCCTGTTCGGGCTGATGCGCCACGGCGCAGGCCACTTCACAGGTACGACAGCCAATACATTTGCTCGCTTCCGCGATGATGAAACGGTTCATGCACTCCTCCGGCATTGGGCAACAGGGCCGAAGGTATGCATTTTCCGCGCCATTATTTAAATGGCTATTTATCAGTTGGTTATATCAATGCCTTGCTGTCATCGTCATTAATGACGACGACAGATGACGGACGTCAGGCGAAGGGCCCGGCGGTGACGGAGTCGCGAAGGATCAGCTCGCCGGGGAAGGCATGCTCCGGCTTAAACTCACCGCCGTCGAGCATAAAAATCAGGCGATTAATGGTTTCTTCAATCATCGCGGTGACGGGAATTTTCACGCTGGAGAGGGAAGGCACGGTATAAGGCGCAAGCGCGATATCATCGAAGCCGATCACCGACACCTGCTGCGGCACGCTGATGCCCGCGCTGACCAGCTGCTTTATCGCACCAATAGCCATATCGTCATTGCTGGCCACCAGCGCGCTGAAGGAAATGCCCCGGGATAACAGCGTTGCCGCACCCGCAGCGCCCGTAGCGGGCGTCCATTTTCCTTCCGCAATCCACTCCTCGCGTACCGCTATGCCGTTTCTCTCCAGCGCCGCCCTGTAGCCTGCCAGGCGCTCAATCCCGGTGGGGGAATCGAGCGAGCCGGTAATAAACGCAATATCGCGATGCCCTTGCGCAATCAGCTGTTCCACCGCCATTTCGCTGGAGGCTTTTTGATCGGACCAGACGCAGTGGCTGGCATGTTTTCGCAGGCGACGGTTGAGCACCATGATCGGCCTGTCATGCCCAAGAATGATCTCATCCATTTCATCCGGTGTAAGAAAACGCGGATAGATGATGATCGCATCGCAGCGCAGATCGAGCAGGTACTGGATCGCCGCCCGCTCCTCTTCCGCGCTATGCTTGCCGTCGGCGAGGATCAGTTGACGCCCCTGGTCCTCCGTCAGACGCGCGGCATGGAACAGCAGCTCGCTGAAGTAGACGCCGTGGTACAGCGTGTTGGTCACCACCAGGCCAAGCGTCTGGCTTTTTTTGGTTGCCAGGTTGCGCGCCAGCAGATTCGGCCGATAGCCGCTCTCTTCGATCGCCCTGAAGACGCGATCCTTCGTTTCCTGGCCGACATAGCCATTGCCCGACAGCACGCGGGATACGGTGGCTTTCGACACGCCAGCGCGCTTCGCCACTTCCAGCATCGTTGCCATGTTCGCTCATCCGTCTGAAAAAAGTGTGGGCAGTGTACTTCAGGATCCGCGGATTTTCAGCCCCGGCGATCGTCAGTGATCAATCTCACGAAAACAAAATAGAGTTTTTTTCTGTCTTGTTTCGCTCATCAGATCTCTTCATGATTTTGTGGAACCGGTTTCCTATACAAATTTTAATCACAATAAGATGGATTGACCCGATGTCGAAAAACTATGCTGCGTTAGCCCGGGATGTGGTAGCCGCCCTGGGCGGCGCGACCAACATCACCGCCGCGACCCACTGCATGACTCGCCTGCGCTTTGTGCTTAACGACCCCACGCTTGCCGATACCGCCAGGCTTAAAACCCTCAACGGCGTGCTCGGCGTGGTGCGCAGCGATAACCAGTGCCAGGTGATTATCGGTAACACGGTATCGCAGGCCTACAAAGAAGTGCTCCCCCTGCTGCCGGGCAGCCTGCAGCCCGCCGTGGAACAAGGTCCGCAAAAGTTAACGCTCCGGCGCATTGGCGCGGGCATTCTGGATGCGCTGATCGGCACCATGTCCCCGCTGATCCCGGCAATCATCGGCGGCTCAATGGTTAAGCTGCTGGCGATGGTGCTGGAGATGTCCGGCGTGCTGGCGAAAGGCACCCCGACGCTGACCATTCTCACCGTCATCGGTGACGGCGCGTTCTTCTTCCTGCCGCTGATGGTGGCCGCCTCCGCGGCGGTGAAATTCAAAACCAATATGTCGCTGGCGATTGCCATTGCGGGCGTGCTGGTGCACCCGGGGTTTATTGATCTGATGGCGAAAGCCGCCCAGGGCGAGCACGTCGACTTCGCCTTTATTCCCGTTACGGCGGTGAAATATACCTACACGGTGATCCCGGCGCTGGTGATGACCTGGTGCCTGTCGTATATCGAACGCTGGGTCGACAAAATCACCCCAGCGGTCACCAAAAACTTCCTCAAACCCATGCTGATTGTGCTGATTGCCGCTCCGCTGGCTATTCTGTTAATTGGCCCAATCGGCATCTGGATCGGCACCGCGATTTCCGCGCTGGTTTATACCGTTCATGACTATCTTGGCTGGCTGTCGGTCGCCATCATGGGCGCGTTATGGCCGCTGCTGGTGATGACCGGGATGCACCGCGTGTTCACCCCAACCATCATTCAGACCATTGCCACCACTGGCAAAGAGGGCATGGTGATGCCGTCTGAAATTGGCGCCAATTTGTCACTCGGCGGTTCGTCGCTGGCGGTCGCCTGGAAAACGAAAAACCCGGAGCTTCGTCAGACGGCGCTGGCCGCCGCGGCTTCCGCCATTCTGGCGGGAATTTCTGAACCGGCGCTGTACGGCGTGGCGATCCGCCTGAAGCGCCCGCTGATTGCCAGCCTGATCAGCGGCTTTATTTGCGGCGCAGTGGCCGGTATTGCGGGGCTTGCCAGCCATTCGATGGCGGCGCCGGGATTGTTTACCAGCGTGCAGTTCTTTGACCCGGCCAACCCGATGACCATCGTCTGGGTGTTTGGCGTGATGGCGCTCGCCGTGGTGCTCTCCTTCGTGCTGACGCTGCTGCTGGGCTTTGAAGATATTCCGGTGGAAGAGCAGGCCGTGCAGGCGCGAAAGGCACAGGGTATTTCCGCCACAGAACAATCAATACAAGCGAGGTAAGGCATGTTTCCAAAAGGATTTTTATGGGGCGGCGCGCTGGCCGCGAACCAGTCAGAAGGCGCATATCTGGAAGGCGGAAAGGGCTTAACCACCGTCGACACGATTCCCCACGGCGCAAACCGCATGCCGGTGAAGCTTGGGCTGGAGAAGCGCTTCACCCTGCGCGAGGATGAATACTACCCGAGCCATCAGGCGATCGATTTCTATCATCGCTATAAAGAAGACATCGCACTGATGGCAGAAATGGGCTTCACGGTGTTCCGTACCTCCATTGCCTGGGCGCGCCTCTATCCGAACGGCGACGAGCTGACGCCAAACGAGGAAGGTATCGCCTTCTATCGTGACCTGTTCACGGAATGCAAAAAGCACAACATCGAACCGCTGGTGACGCTTTGTCACTTCGACGTGCCGATGCATCTGGTACAGGAATATGGCTCCTGGCGCAGCCGCAAAATGGTGGAGTTCTTCACCCGCTACGCCCGCACCTGCTTCGAAGCCTTCGACGGTCTGGTGAAGTACTGGCTGACCTTCAACGAAATCAACATCATGCTGCACAGCCCCTATTCGGGGGCCGGGCTGGTGTTTGAAGCAGGCGAAAACCAGGAGCAGGTGAAATACCAGGCCGCACACCACGAACTGATTGCCAGCGCCCTGGCGACGAAAATCGCCCATGAGGTGAACCCAAAAAACCAGGTCGGCTGTATGCTGGCGGGGGGCAACTTCTATCCGTATTCCTGCAAGCCGGAAGACGTGTGGATGGCGCTGGAGAAAGACCGCGAAAACCTGTTCTTTATCGACGTGCAGGCGCGCGGCGCTTATCCGTCCTATTCAGCACGCGTGTTCCGCGAAAAAGGCGTAACCATTGAAAAACAGCCCGGCGATGATGAGATCCTGAAGAACACCGTCGATTTTGTCTCATTCAGCTATTACGCCTCGCGCTGCGCGTCGGCAGACATGAACGCCAACAACACCAATGCGGCAAACATCGTTAAGTCGCTGAAAAACCCGTACATCAAAGCCAGCGAATGGGGCTGGGGCATTGATCCGCTGGGCCTGCGCATCACCATGAACATGATGTATGACCGCTATCAGAAACCGCTCTTCCTGGTTGAAAACGGCCTCGGCGCAAAAGACGTGGTGGAAGCCAACGGCGAAATCAACGACGACTACCGCATCAGCTACCTGCGCGAGCACATTCAGGCGATGGGTGACGCCATTGACGACGGCATTCCGGTCATCGGCTACACCACCTGGGGCTGCATTGATTTAGTCGCCGCCTCGACGGGCGAGATGAGCAAACGCTACGGTTTTGTGTACGTCGATCGTGACGATGCAGGCCACGGCACGCTGGCGCGCACGCGTAAGAAATCGTTCTGGTGGTATAAGAAGGTGATTGCGAGCAACGGGGAAGATTTGGCGTGATGTCATTGCCGGGCTGCGCTGCTTGCCCGCTGACGCTTACCGGGCCTGCAGGTCGTCCCTGTCAAATTGTAGGCCGGTGCAAGCGCAGCGCCGCCCGGCAAACGTTACAGCTGCTCAAACCCGCCGTTGCCGGTCCAGCCCTCAAGCCGCTGATAAACGACATCTACCGCGGCTTTGATCTTCTCCGTCATCGGATAATAAAAGCCGACAATGTCTGGCTGAATGCCAAGGAAAATCACCTCTCCCACGTCTTCTGCCAGCTGCTCAATCAGATAGTTGAGCGGCATATTGTGGGTGGTCATCAGGAACATTTCGGCAATATCTTCCGGGTCGACGATGCGGGTGTCGCCCGGCTCCAGCCCCATGTCGGTGGCATCAACAATCAGCAAACGGTTCGGACGCATTGCACGGATCGCCGCCACTTCCCTCTCCGGCGCGCTGCCGCCGTCCAGCACAATCCAGTCACCTTTTGGCCCGCTGGCGCACATTTCCGCCAGCAGCGGCCCGGCCCCATCGTCGCCCATCATGCTGTTGCCGACACAAAGTAATACGTTAGACACGCTTTTCTCCCGATAAAATGAGCCTGAATGAGCAAACTACCCATCAATATCAACGAATGATCCCAAAGGGGTATCTTATATTGCACGCAGCCCGCAAATACTGATCTCAAATAGCATTGCTGATTCATTGTGAACATCAGCAATTTTCAATAAACAGGCTGAAGCGATGAATGATGTAAAGAAGCTGAGTGGCAAGAAAATAAGAACCATTCCCATTACAAATACCGAATGGAATAATCACTTGATTGCCATGATCAATTCCGGTGTCGAACCTGAGCTGCTGGAATTCTTTCATCACTTAAAAGAAGAGCGCGATGAATACCGTATTCTGGTCGATATCACCAACTCCGTGCTGGCCCACCTCGATCGTGAAGGGATGGTGAGCGCCATCGCCGCGGATATTCACCGCTATTTCGCGATCCCGAGCGTCTCGCTCGCCTTTTTTGACGGCGTATCTTCTGAGGCCTTTCCGGTCACCGCCTGCGGCTGGCAGGGAGAAAATCAGTGCGTTTGCCAGCAAAGAACTTATCCGCTTGCACAAAGCATTCTTAAAAACGTGCTGGATAACAATCAGCCGCAGGCCGTTGCGCTCAATGAAAACCTCAACGATCCGTTATTAAAAGATTTATATTACGCCGGCATGCAGGCGGCCCTGCTGTTGCCGCTGGCATTTAACGCCCATGCACCCGGCATATTTATTCTCGCCCATACGGACGCCAGCGCTTTTACGCCAGCGGTCTGTTCCCTGCTCGGGCAAATAGCCTCACGGATCAGTATTGCGGTGGATAATGCCAACGCCTGGAATGAAATTACGCGTTTAAAAGATTCACTGAAGCAGGAAAATATCTGGCTCACGGAACAGCTGCAAAACGTTGAAAGCCTGAACGATATTATTTTCCAGAGCACGGCGATGAAAAACCTGCTGCGCCAGGTCGAGATGGTCGCCACGAGCGACAGCACCGTGCTGCTGCTCGGCGAGACGGGTACCGGCAAAGAGCTTATCGCCCGCGCTATTCACAAACTCAGCCAGCGCAGCCAAAGCCCGCTGGTCAAAATGAACTGTGCCGCTATTCCCGCAAGCCTGCTGGAAAGCGATCTGTTCGGGCATGAGAAAGGCGCCTTCACCGGCGCAACCAGCAGCCATATCGGACGGTTTGAAATGGCCGACGGTGGCACGCTGTTCCTTGATGAAATCGGTGATATGCCGCTGGAGCTACAGCCCAAACTTTTGCGCGTGTTGCAGGAGCGTGAAGTAGAGCGCCTCGGCGGCAGCAAAGTGATCCCGGTGAACGTCCGGATGATCGCCGCCACCAATCGCGATCTGCATCAGATGGTGCAGGAACGCGAGTTTCGCAGCGATCTGTTCTACCGCCTGAACGTCTTTCCGATCGTGATCCCACCGCTGCGCGAGCGTCCGGAAGATATCCCGCTGCTCGCCACCTGGTTCACGCAAAAGCTGGCGGCGCGCATGAACAAAACCATCGATACTATTCCCGCAGCTTCGCTCCAGGCGCTGTGCCAGTATCCCTGGCCGGGTAACGTGCGCGAACTGCAAAACGTCATTGAACGCGCAGTGATCCTGACCCAGGGCAACACCCTGAATCTCCAGTTGGGCGATCTGAAAATCCCTTCAGCCCCGGCGCAGGCGCCACGCGTTCAGCCTGTAACCATCAAGCTGCCGCCGCTGTTTAATCCGCAAACGCCAGAAACAGACGAAGGTGAACGGGAAAGGATTATTCAGGCCCTGCGGGAAACAAACGGTATTGTGGCGGGGCCAAAAGGTGCAGCGCAGAAGCTCGGTCTGAAAAGAACGACGCTGCTCTCAAGGATGCAGCGTCTGGGAATCAATACGCGGGATCTTTAAGGCTCCGCGTAAGCGCCCGGCCTACAAATCGCGCAGGCCTGATTTGTAGGCCAGGTAAGGCATCAGCCGCCACCTGGCAATCAGCGCCATCAGGCAACCTGCCTTTTTACGATAAGATAAATCGCCGGTTCGCGTTCAATCTCACCCAGCAGCTCAATCAGCCGCAAGCTCCAGCCTTTAAAGGGTTCCGCTCCCGTTTTGCTCAGTTCAGAAAGCGCATTCGCCAGCAGCGACGTGTGGGTGGAATCAATGGTGATCTCCCCAAACGTCAGCAGGCCGCGCAGCTTACGCCGCGCGTCCCCTTCAGGTAGCAGCTTCAGCCATTCGGTATAGCCTTCAAGCCCGCATTCCAGCTCCGTTTTCAGGCAGTCGATCATCCCGACGTGATGGCCAATCGCCAGCGAGTAGTACATCACCTGCTGGCTTTCGGCGGGCATGTCGTCATCGCTGTCGACGAACTTCTGCCGCAGCGACCAGAACGTCACTTTTCCTTTTTCACTCATGCCATCACCTCACCGGCGATAACCGCCATCAGCGCATGAACGATCTCGGTCAGGCGCGGATCGTTCTCTTTGCGCAGCCAGACGTCCACCTCATGGGCCGCCTGCTGCGGCTGCTTATGCTGAATCAGCTTCAGCAGGTTCATGCTGATGTCGCCACCCTGGCGATAGCCCGCCATCCGCCGTGCTTCGCGCTCAACGGCAACCCGCAGCGTCAGCGGCACGTCCGGCAGAATGATGGCGGGCTTTTCGTTTTCACCCTGTACGTGCTCGATGCCTTTCAGCTTCTGATCCAACAGGCCGAGCGCTACGGCAAACCCGTGAATGGTGGCCGCAGGCGTTGGGGGGCAGCCGGGGATCCACACGTCGACGGGCACGATGGCGTCACTGCCGCCCCAGACGCAGTAGAGATCGTGGAAGATCCCGCCGCCCACGCCGCAGGCACCGTAGGAGATACAGATTTTCGGATCCGGCGCGGATTCATACGCACGCAGCGCGGGTACGCGCATCGCACGGGTCACCGCCCCGGTGAACAGCAAAATATCGGCATGGCGCGGGGAGGCAACAACCTTGATCCCGAAGCGTTCGGCGTCGAACACTGGCGTAATGGCAGAGAAAATTTCAATCTCGCAGCCGTTACAGCCGCCACAGTCCACGCGGTAGACGTAGGCCGAGCGCTTGATGTCCTTCAGCAGCGTCTGCTTCATGCGCGCCGCGTCGTCCGCAAGCGCAATCGGCTGGCTGACGTGATGATTAAACTCGCTCATGAGAGACCTCCGCTGCGGATACGCTGAACATACGCTGGTCGTGCTGGCCCACCGTCTGCTGACGCTTGCACGCCGGGCAGGTGGTGAACTGCGACGTCATGCCCGCCAGCGCTTCATCGCTGACGCCGGACTGGCGCAGCAGCTCCACCGCATACTGCGCCGATTTTTCCGGCGTGTACGGCTGCTTGCAGACTTCACAGTGCTGCAAACGAAATACCGCTTTGACGTACAGATCGGCTTTATTGGTCACCGCCAGCTCAAAGTCGTTGGTCAGGCGAATCGCCTTCGTCGGGCAAACCTCTTCGCAGCGGCCACAGAAAATGCAGCGGCCGATAAACAGCTGCCAGGTGCGCTCGTTGCTTTCCGGATGGGTTTCCATCGTCAGGGCGTTCGCCGGGCATGCAGAAGTGCAGGCCGCGCAGGCGATACACTGCTGCGGATCCAGTTCAGGCCTGCCGCGAAAATCGGGGCTGATCTCCAGCGGCGCAAACGGATATTTGACCGTCGGTTCGCCCGCTTTCAGGATGGTTTTAAACAGTTTCAGCATCGTTTAATCCTTACTTGAGCAGCGGCGAGTGCTTGCGCTCAATGCTATAACGTTCAATCTCTTTGTACGGCACGGTGGTCGATTTGCGTTTGCGCACGTCCACCAGCGTCACGCGGTCGGTGCAGGAGTAGCACGGATCAAGGCTGCCGATAATCAGCGGCGCATCCGACACGGTATTGCCGCGCAGCATATAGCGCAGCACCGGCCAGTTAGCGTACGTCGCCGCGCGGCAGCGCCAGCGGAACAGCTTCTGGTTGTCGCCGAGCATGCTCCAGTGCACGTCCTCACCGCGCGGCGCTTCCACGTAGCCAAGCGCAAATTTGTGCGGCTGATAGGTGAAGCCTTCGGTCAGCAGCGGGCCGTTGCCCATGGTGTCCAGCGCGTACTCAATCATCGCCAGCGAATCGAAGGTTTCCTTCACGCGCACCATCACACGGGAGAAGACATCGCCGCCGTCATAGGCAAACAGGGTTTTCGGCAGGTTGCCGTAATCCGAATACGGGTGGTCAAAACGCATATCGCGCCTGAATCCGCTGCCGCGGATCAGTGGGCCAACCGGGCTGTAGTCACGCGCAACCTGGCGGTCGAGAATGCCGACGCCCTGGGTGCGCTGGCCGATGTTCGGCGTGGAGAGCAGCATGTCGACCAGCTCAGTCACCTCGGCGCGCATCTCACGCACCAGCTGAATGGTTTTGACGCGCTGCTCTTTGAGGATGTCGCGACGAATGCCGCCAATCAGGTTCAGGCCGTAGGTTTTACGCGAACCGGTGAGCAGCTCCGCCATCATCATTGATTTTTCACGAACGCGGAAAAACTGCATAAAGCCGGTATCGAAACCAACAAAGTGGCTGGAGAGGCCGATATTCAGCAGATGGCTGTGCAGGCGCTCCACCTCCAGCAAAATTGAGCGGATGGTGTGCGCACGCTGCGGCACCACGATGCCCAGCGCGTTTTCCACCGACGTGGTGTAGGCCACGCTGTGCGCAAAGCCGCAAATGCCGCAAACGCGGTCGGAGAGGAACGTCACTTCGTTGTAGCCCATGCGGGTTTCCGCGAGCTTTTCCATCCCACGGTGGACGTAGAACAGGCGGTAATCGGCGTCGACAATGGTTTCGCCATCGACGAACAGGCGGAAGTGGCCCGGTTCGTCAGAGGTGATGTGCATCGGGCCAATTGGCACCACGCGCGCCTTGCTGTCGCCGTCGTTGATGAACGGATAGGTTTCCGTTTCGGTGGTCGGCGCCGGGCGCTGGCGGTAGTCCATCGCGTCTTTACGCAGCGGATACATCTCGTCCGGCCAGTCGTCCGGCAGCACCAGACGGCGTTCGTCAGGCAGGCCAACGGGCTTCAGGCCATACATATCGCGAACTTCACGCTCGCCCCACACGGCGGCGGGCACGCGCGGCGTGACGGACGGAAACTCCAGCGAGCCATCGACCAGCCCCTTCACCACCACCCAGCACTTCTCGCCCTCTTCCATCGACAGCGCGTAATAAACGGCGAAATGGCCGTTGAGCGTGCGCTCGTCGTTGCCGAACAGCACCGGCAGCCAGCCGCCGCAGCCGTAGTAGAGAAACTCAACAATCTCAGGCAGCTGGTTGATTTTGACCGTAATCGTCACCTGATCGTGAGTCTGGCGCTCTTCGTCCAGCACCGCACCCGGAAACTTCTCCCGGACGGCGGCCAGATAGCCATTGCCCAGTACATCGCCCTGCGCGAGGCCGTTCATATATTGTTGATAGCTCACTTCATTTCTCCAGCGCACTCGCGGGTGCAAAGACGGGGGGTCGTGGCTGAAGCGGTTTTACCCGCCCACGGCCACTGAAATTCATGCGGGGATTGCTGCATCACAATCGACGCGGCATTTTCCAGCAGGCGGCTCACCGGCTGCGGAATGTGGGTGCCCATAACCAGCATCAGCACCAGTAAAATCGCCATCGGCGCGGTGGTCAGCCAGCCCAGCTCACCGCGGCTTGTTGCTTCAGGCGCAGCGCCGAACAGCAGGCAGGCGATCATGCGCACCAGGCCGCCGAGCACCACGGTCAGCAGCAACAGCAGGCCGATGGTCAGCCAGATATGCCCGGCAGCCAGTCCTGCGGTCACCACCATAAATTCGCTGAGGAAGACGTTGAACGGCGGCATCCCGCCGAGCGCCAGCGCACCCGCGGCCAACAGTACCGCGCTGAACGGCATCAGCTTCAGCATGCCGCGCACCACGCCAAGATCGCGCGTGCCGTACTTAAGCAGCACGTTGCCCGAACCGCAGAACAGCAGCGTTTTCGCGAGGCTGTGGTTCAGCGTATGCAGCAGCGCTGCCAGCACGCCCAGCGGCCCGCCGATGCCAAGCGCCACGGCGATAAGCCCCATGTTTTCCACGCTGGAGTAAGCCAGCAGGCGCTTAACGTCCTGCTGAACCAGAATGAAGAACGCCGCCACCGCCACGGAGAGCAGGCCGAAAATCACCAGCAGCGTATTCGGGAAGGCGGAGCCGAGGGTCTGAGTGATGATGATGTGGAAACGGATAATCACCAGCAGCGCGCAGTTCAGCAGTACGGCGGACAACAGCGCACTTGTCGGGCTTGGCGCTTCACTGTGCGCGTCCGGCAGCCAGGCATGCATCGGGAACAGCCCGGTTTTGGTGCCGAAGCCAATCAGCACAAACACGAACGCCAGATGCATCAGCGTGGGATCGAGCTGTGCCGCATGCTTCAGCACTTCACTCCAGAAAATGGCGTTGTGCGGGTCAGGCATAAAGCTCGCGGCGTTGGCGTACACCAGAATGGTGCCAAACAGGCCGAATGCCACGCCAACGGTACAGATGATGATGTACTTCCACGCCGCTTCCAGCGACGAGCGCTGGCCGTAAATCCCCACCAGAAACGCCGAGCTGAGCGTAGTCGCTTCAATCGCCGCCCACATCACGATCAGGTTGTTGCTGGTCACCACCAGCATCATGGTGAAGAGGAACAGGTGGAAGAAGCCGTAGTAGTTGCACAGCGTGGCGACGGAAATCTCTCCTTCGTCGACCTCGTGGCGCATATAGCCCATCGAGTAAAGTCCGGTGAGAAACCCGATTATCCCAAGCAGCGCCAGGAACAGCGCGCTCAGGCTGTCGAGGTGCAGCCACAGATTCGTGGAGAACATCTCACCCTGTTGGTAGACCACGCTCACGGCGTAAAGGGTTATCGCCAGCAGCACCAGGATGCCCACGCCATGCAGCAGCGTGACCGCCGAACGAGACGCCGTGCCGAGGCGCTGGCAGGCAAAGGCCAGCAGCGCGAATACAAGCGGCGTCAGCAGAAGAAATGTGAAAATAGCAGAATGACTCATTGTGTTATCCCTTCAACGCCGTCAGTTGGTTCACGTCCAGCGTGCCGAGCGTGCGCCAGATTTTTCTCACCAGCAGCACCATGACAATCACCGCGAAAATCGCGTCGGTGGCGATACCAATCTCCACCAGCTCCGGCGCCCTGTGAGCCAGCAGCGCCAGCACCAGATGCGAACCGTTTTCCATCAGGCAATAGCCAAACACCTGACGAATGATGTTGCGCTGGGTGACGATGCACAGCAGCCCCAGCAGGAAGTGGCCAAGTGCCACCGCCAGCGCGGGTTTCAGATCAAGCAACAGGGGAAGCTGCACCGGGCGCACAACCAGCCAGCAAAGCACCACAATCACCGCCGCGGCGAGCATCAGCAGCGCCGGGCTAATCAACGGTTTGTCGGCCTGCGGATCGGCAAGCTTGCGCAGCGCGAAGCCCATGACAATCGGCACCAGAATGACCTTGGTCAGCAGGGCGCTGAAGGACCACATCAGCAGCTGTTCAGACTCAAGCGTTTGGGAAAGGGTGAAGAAAATCAGCACCAGCACCAGCGACTGCAGGGCGTAAAACCAGCAGGCGCTGCGCGGACGTTTCGCGCCAATCACCAGCAGTGACGTCACCATCATCAGCCCGGCGAGATTATTGACGAGTAAGGTTCCGGTCATCGTCGTCTCCTTAATTAAGCCACATCGCGGCAATCACGCTGGAACACAGCGACATCACCACCAGCACGATAAGCACCGCGCGCATTGCCAGCGGCAGCGGCGACATCTCTGCCACTTCCGGACTCGGTTCGCCCGGCACCACGCGCCCGAACCAGTAAATCAGCCACGCGAAGCTCGCCACTGATTCCACCAGCGCCAGCACCATCACCGGGATCAGCTCCCAGTGCGCGCTGGAAAGCGTGAACCCTGCGGCAAAGACGGGGAATTTACTGAAGAAGCCGTTGAACGGCGGCACGCCGGCAATCGCCAGTGCCGCCACGCAGAAGCCGATGCCCAGCAGCGGTGATTTGCTCATCACGCCGCGCAGCTTCGGCAGCAGACGCGTCCCGCAGCTGTAGCTGAAAGCCCCCGCCACGAGGAAGAACAGGCTTTTGGCAAACGCGTGGTTGAAGATGTAGGCAATGCCGCCATTGAGCGCCTGCTTAGAGCCAAGCGCCGCCATGGAGAGGGCCAGGAACATCCACGCCAGCTGGGTGATGGTCGACCACGCCAGCAGGCGCTTCATGTCCTTCTGCGGCAGGTACATCATGAAGCCGTAGATCATGGTGATCGTCGCCATCACGATGCCCACCCAGCCGATGGCGTGCGGTACGTTGCCGCCTTCCAGAATGGCGCGGGCAAAGATGTAAACGCCCACTTTCACCATTGAAGCGGCATGTAAGTAAGCGCTGACTGGGGTTGGCGCTTCCATTGCATCCGGCAGCCAGGCCTGCATCGGCAGCTGGGCTGATTTCCCCCAGGCCGCAAACAGAATGCCGCCGTAAACGATGTAGCTCGCCGAACCTTGCAGCTGACTTAATGCGCTCAGCGCAAAGGTGCCGGTGTTGAGGAACAGCGTCGCCGCCGCGAGGTACAGGCCAAGCGATGCGACGTGGGTAATCAGCAGCGCTTTCATCGCCGAGCGCTGAGACTTCGGCGTCTGGTAATAGCCAATCAGCGCCCAGGAACAGCCCCCGGTGATTTCGAAGAACAGCAGCTGCCCGAGCAGCGTTGAGGAAAGCACCAGCCCCGCCATCGCCCCGATGAAGATCAGCAGGAACGCGTAGTAGCGGTTGTCACCATCGTGCGGGTGTTCGCGGTTGCCACGGGTTAAGTACCCGGTGGAATAGAGGCTCACCAGCAGGCCGAGGAACACCACAGCAAAGGCAATCAGCGTACTGAGTCGGTCAACGGTGAAGCCGAACAGCGCCACGCCGTGATAGCTGACCAGCGTGTAAGTCGCATCCGCTTTTCCCCCCGCCAGAAACTGCCAGCCAAGCACGGCGGTGCCGAGCGTGGCAAACAGCGCAAACAGGCTACAGATATTCTTCGCCACGGGTTTCGGCGAACAGGCCGTCAGCAGCGCGCCAATAAACGGCACCAGCAGGGTCGTCAGCGCGATTTTTTCCATCATTTCTCGGCGCTCCTTACAGACCGGTGAAATAGAAGACGAAAGCCAGCGCCGCGACGCCGAACCCAAGCCACGTGACGTGATGCGTCAGCAGGAAGCGGCCGCGCGCCAGCGAGTTCTCCACCAGCGACGCCAGCACAAATACCACCAGCAGCTTGATGAGGGCGATCGCCAGCGCCAGCAGCAGCGCCGACGGACTCAGGCTTGCGGCTTTGCCAAACGGAATGAACACCGCAAGGAACATCTCCGCCACCACAACCTGCTTCAGGCCAATCCCCCACTTCACCAGCGCGAAGTCGGAGCCGGAGTATTCCGTCAGCGGCCCTTCCTGAAGTTCCTGCTCGGCTTCGGCGACGTCGAAGGGAATCTTGCCCATCTCGATAAATGAAGCGAAACCGCAGGCGAGGAACGCCATAAAGATGGCCAACGGCGAGCTCCAGCCCTCAGAAAGGGCCGCGCTGATGGTGCCAATGTTGGTTGAACCGACAATCAGCGCCACAACCAGCAGGCCGAGGATCAGAATCGGCTCCACCAGGATACCCAGCGTCAGCTCACGGCTGGCACCGATGCCCGCAAAGGTCGAACTGCTGTCGAGTCCGGAGAGAGCAAAGAAGAAGCGGAACAGCGCGAACAGGTACAGCAGGGTGATCAGATCCCCTGCGCCGCCGAACGGCGAAGTTTGCGTGAACACCGGCAGCGCCATTGCCACCAGCAGCATGCTGCTGAGCAGCACCCACGGCATGATGCGGAACATGGCGCCGGAGCGATCGGGGCCGACCGGCTGACGCTTCAACAGCTTCACCAGGTCGCGATAGTCCTGCATGATGCCCGGCCCGCGACGCGAATGCATACGTGCGCGGATCTGACGGGAAATGCCGGTTAACAGCGGCGTCAGCGCCAGCAAAATGGCGGCCTGAATCACGGCGAACAGCCCCATGCCCCACTCTGGCGTTTGTTGGATTACCATCTCACTCTCCTCACAGGGCCACGGTCAGTAACAGGACAACCAGCGCCACCACCACATACAGGCAGTAAAGGCGGAAGTCCCCGCTCTGCATCCGCTGGATGCCCGAACCGGCGCGCTGAACAAGGCGCACCAGCGGCCAGATAATGCGTTCATCCCAGAACGGCTCGACCGCAGCAGCACCGTCAGTGACTTTGCTCAGGCTGCGCCCGAGCGCTTCAGAAGGGTCGAGCTGCTTGCGCATCCGGTACAGCGGGCCAAACATCACGCGCAAAGGCTGAGTGAAGCTGCCTGCGGAAGCAGACATCTCCTGCTCCCAGCCGTAGCCGCACGCCCACGGTGACCCCTTGCGGCGAAACGCCCCGCGATCGCCACGCAGCACCCACCACACCGCCAGCGGCAGCAACGGCAGGCCAAGCAGTAGCAAAAAGGAAATGGCAGGAGAAAGCATGGCCTGAGCGCTGTTGCCCGGCTGAAGCAGCGAGTTGTTCGCCACGATAAGCTCTGGCGCGTGCACGAGAGAACTCGCCACTTTTGCCAACACGGGTGCAGCAACGGATGCGCCAACGCCCAGCGCCACGCACAGCAGCGCCATGACGATCATCGCCGCCGTCATCTGCCACGGCACTTCGCGTGCGTGCTCCGCTTTTTCGCTGCGAGCCCCTCCGCAGAAGCTGATGCCGTAGACTTTAACGAAGCACATCGCCGCCAGCGCGCCGGTGATGGCGAGCATCACGATGGCAACCGGCCCGGCGAGACGCATGGCGAAATCGCCGTCGTGGCTCATGGTGAACAGGGACTGGTAGGTAAACCACTCGCTGACGAAGCCGTTCAGCGGCGGCAGCGCGGAAATCGACATACAGCCAATCAGGAAGGCAGTACCGGTGAGCGGCATCAGCTTCGCAAGGCCGCCCATTTTTTCCATGTCACGGGTGTGTACGCGGAAAATGACCGCGCCCGCACCGAGGAACAGCAAACCTTTGAACAAAGCATGGTTGAGCAGATGGAACAGCGCCCCGAGCAGACCCACGGTCGCCAGCAGCGGATGGTGCGTGGCGATACCGACCATCCCTACGCCAACGCCCATCAGAATGATGCCGATGTTCTCCACGGTGTGCCAGGCCAGCAGGCGTTTGATATCGTGTTCAGCCAGAGCGTAAAGCACGCCGAGCACCGAAGACACCGCGCCGAATGCCAGCACCATAATCCCCCACCAGCTTTCGGTGGCACCGAGCAGGTCGACACCCACTTTGATGATCCCGAAGATACCGATTTTCACCATCACGCCGGACATCAGCGCCGATGCGTGAGAAGGTGCCGCCGGGTGCGCACGCGGCAGCCAGCTGTGTAAAGGCAGCATCCCTGCTTTGGCACCAAAGCCCAGGAAGGCAAGCACAAACACGATGGAGGCCATCAGCGGCGAAAGATGCAGCTGACGGAAGGATGCAAATTCCAGACTGCCGCTTTCGCGCCACATCAGGAAGAACGCCACCATGATCAGCACCGACCCGGCATGGGCGATAAAGAAGTAGAGCAGCCCGGCCTTGATCGACTCTTCGCTCTGGTCGGCGATCACCAGGAACCACGAGGCCAGCGACATCATCTCGAACAGGATGATGAACCAGAAGCCGTTGTCCATGACGACCAGCCCGACCATCGAGGCGATAAACAGGTTCATAAAGAAGCCCATCGACGCCGCGCCCTTGCCGAGATACTCCCGCATATAGGAGAGCGAATAGAGCGCGCAGAGCGTGACCAGCAGCGAAATCACCGTCACCATAAACGCAGCGAGGCTGTCCATGCGCACGCTGAAGGCGGCGAAATCGAACGGCCCCGCGGCCACCCAGGTTTGCACCTCTCCGCTGAACAACGGCGGCACGGCGCTGCACAACCCCAGCAGGCCGCCGAGCATTGCGCCGATTCCGGCCACGCGAATCGCCAGCGTTTCGTTTTTTGGCAGCAGCAGTGAAATCACGCCGCTGACGACGTACAGCGCCAGCGACCACGTCAGTAATTGCAGTGAATCCATCAGTTTTGCTCCCCGCTCAGGTTGCGCCCCGGCAGCGTTTCCGGCATTGAAAGTGCCGTTTGCGCCCGCCGCTGTTTCATCTGCGCCTCCACGGCTTTCGGTTCAACCAGGTGCAGCGCTTTGGTCGGACAGGAGCGCACGCAGGCCGGGCCTTCCGGCAGGAAGTTGCACAGGTCGCACTTCACCGCCACGGCGCGCACGCCCGCGTTCCAGCTCAGGAACGGGTTCATGCTGTCGGCGCTGACGGGCACGTCGCTGAGCATTGAAGCCGGCACGTAGTGCTCGTACTGCTTCGGCACATCCAGCGGCGTGCTGCCCGCAGGGGTTATCGCCCCGAACGGACACACCAGTCCGCACAGCTTGCAGCCGATGCACAGGCTTTCGTTGATCTGCACGCTGTCGCCTTCAAGGGCGATAGCGTTGACCGGACACACCCGTTTGCACGGTGCGTCTTCGCAGTGGCGACACAGCACCGGGGCGGTGTGGTCGCCGGTACGTGCCATCGTGAGCCTGGGGTGCTGCTGGAGCCCCTGGGCTTTATGGACATCGGAGCAGGCTGCCAGGCAGGTGTTGCATCCGATGCACCATTGAGGATCCGCAATGACAAAGCGGTTCATGGTGATTCCTCGTGAGCTGAAAAAAATTATCCGGCTCACATAGCAAATTGCGTGCCATCTCATAATTTCAAATAAATTCAATAGATTAAGAAAATCCACCGCAACAGTGCCGCTGTCATCGTCAGCGTGATGACGATTGTGACGACGGCGGTAGTCAGCGGCATTTCGTCAGGCCGACATAAGTGGCGATGCGTCGTCAGTAATGTCACTTCACAGGTGACGAAATGCTTAATAACCATAAAAATCAATAAAATAAAAAATGGCCTGCTTCTTGCTTGGAAGGGCGGAGTGAAACCAACGAGAGACGTTATGCACGAAATCACCCTTTGTCAGCGGGCGCTGGAAATTGTTGAACAGCAGGCGGTCGCCAATGACGCCACGCGCGTAACGGCGGTCTGGCTAAAGGTGGGAGCATTTTCCTGCGTGGAACCCTCCGCCGTGAGTTTCTGCTTCGAGCTGGTGTGCCGCGGCACGGTGGCGGAAGGATGCACATTGCATATTGAAGAGCAGAAAGCCGAATGCTGGTGTCCGGAATGCCAGCAATATGTGCAGATCCTCTCACAGCACGTCCGTCTCTGCCCGCAGTGCGGCAGTAACCGGTTACGCATCATCGCTGATGACGGTTTCCAGATTCAGCGCATCGAAGTCATTGAGGAATAAGGTATGTGTACAACCTGTGGTTGTGCGGATGGCAATCGCTATATCGAAGGCGATGAGCACAATCCGCATTCAGCTTTTCGCGGAGCGCCCTTTGCGCCCGCATCACGCCCGGTCATGGCCATCACCGGCATAAAATCCGACTTTAGCCCGCAGCAGTCCGCTCAGGGCGATCTGCATTACGGCCACGGCGAAGCGGGCACCCATGCGCCGGGGATGAGCCAGCGCAAAATGCTGGAGGTGGAAATCGACGTGCTGGCGAAAAACAACCAGCTTGCGGCACGCAACCGCGCGCGTTTCGCCACCCGCGAGCAGCTGGTGCTGAACCTGGTGTCGAGCCCCGGCTCCGGCAAAACCACCCTGCTCACCGAAACGCTACAGCGCCTGAAAGATCGGGTGCCGTGCGCCGTCATCGAAGGCGATCAGCAGACGGTCAACGACGCGGCCCGTATTCGCGCCACCGGTACGCCTGCGATTCAGGTCAACACCGGTAAAGGCTGTCACCTTGATGCACAGATGATTGCCGACGCCGCGCCGCGCCTGCCGCTCGAAGATAACGGTATTTTGTTTATCGAAAACGTCGGCAACCTGGTGTGCCCGGCGAGCTTCGATCTCGGCGAGCGACACAAAGTTGCGGTGCTGTCCGTCACCGAAGGGGAAGACAAGCCGCTGAAATATCCACAGATGTTTGCCGCCGCGTCCCTGATGCTGCTGAACAAGGTCGATCTGCTGCCGTATCTGAATTTTGACGTCGACAAATGCCTCGCTTACGCCCGTCATGTGAACCCGGACATTGAAACGATCCTGATTTCCGCGACCAGCGGCGAAGGCATGGAAGAGTGGCTGGCCTGGCTGGAGGCGCAACGATGTGCATAGGCGTACCGGGGCAAATCTGCGCCATTGACGGCAACCAGGCGAAAGTGGACGTCTGCGGCATTCAGCGTGACGTTGATCTGACGCTGGTCGGCGCGGTGAATGAACAAGGTGAATCGCGCATGGGCCAGTGGGTGCTGGTGCACGTCGGTTTCGCCATGAGCGTGATTGATGAAGCCGAAGCCCGCGACACGCTGGCGGCATTGCAGAACATGTTTGACGTAGAGCCGGACGTCGGCGCGCTGATGTGGGGCGAGGAACGCTGATGCGCTTTGTTGATGAATACCGCGAGCCGGAGAAAGTGATGCAGCTGATTGCCCACCTGAAAAGCAGAGCACCGCAGCTGCCTTACAGCAAAGGGCGCCCGCTGCGGATTATGGAAGTGTGCGGCGGGCATACGCATGCGATTTTCCGCTTTGGCCTCGACCAGCTCCTGCCGGAGAACATTGAGTTTATTCACGGCCCGGGCTGCCCGGTCTGCGTGCTGCCGATGGGCCGCATTGATACCTGCATTGATATTGCCAGCCGCCCGGAGGTGATTTTCTGCACCTTCGGCGATGCCATGCGCGTACCGGGCAAGAACGGCTCGCTGATGCAGGCCAAAGCGCGCGGCGCGGATATCCGCATGATTTATTCGCCGATGGACGCCCTGCGTCTGGCGGCAGAAAACCCGCAGCGCAAAGTGGTGTTCTTTGGTCTCGGATTTGAAACCACGATGCCCGCCACCGCCATCACGCTGCAGCAGGCGAAGGCACAAAACCTGACCAACTTTTTCTTTTTCTGTCAGCACATCACGCTTATCCCGACGCTTAAGAGCCTGCTTGAACAGCCCGACAACAGCATCGATGCATTTCTTGCACCAGGCCACGTGAGCATGGTGATTGGTACGGCGAGCTACGATTTTATCGCCCGAGATTTTCACCGCCCGCTGGTGGTGGCCGGTTTTGAGCCGCTGGACCTGTTGCAGGGCGTGAGCATGCTGGTGGAGCAGAAAATTGCCGGAGAGAGCCACGTCGACAACCAGTACCGTCGCGTGGTGCCGGATGCCGGGAACGCGCTGGCGCAGGCGGCCATCGCCGACGTGTTTACCGTCAACGGCGACAGCGAGTGGCGTGGGCTGGGCGTGATTGCCGAATCCGGCGTCAGGCTAAGCGCAGGCTATCAGCGCTTCGACGCCGAAGCCCATTTCCAGCCGCAGCGGCGCGAAGTCAGCGACGATCCCCGTGCCCGCTGCGGCGAGGTGCTCACCGGGCGCTGCAAACCCCATCAGTGCCCGCTGTTTGGCACAACCTGTACCCCGCAAAGCGCTTTCGGCGCGCTGATGGTCTCCTCAGAAGGCGCATGCGCGGCGTGGTATCAGTATCGAAGTCAGGAAGGTGAACAATGAAAACGGTGCAACTTGCCCACGGCAGCGGCGGCCAGGCGATGCAGCAGCTGATAGGCTCCCTGTTTATGCAGGCATTCCGTAACCCGTGGCTGGAGGAGCAGGAGGATCAGGCGCGTATCGATCTTGCCACGCTTACCGCCAGCGGCGATCGCCTGGCCTTCTCAACCGACAGCTACGTCATCGACCCGCTGTTCTTCCCCGGCGGGGATATCGGCAAGCTCGCGGTGTGCGGCACGGCCAACGATGTCGCCGTCAGCGGCGCGATCCCACGCTATCTTTCCTGCGGTTTTATCCTTGAAGAAGGACTGGAGATGGCGCTACTGGAGAAGGTCGTCAACAGCATGGCGCAGACCGCGAGGGCCGCCGACATCGCCATCGTCACCGGTGACACTAAAGTCGTGCCGCGCGGTGCCGCGGACAAGCTCTTTATCAATACCGCAGGCCTCGGCGCGATTCCCGTGGATATTCGCTGGGGCGCACAGCAGCTGCAGCCGGGCGACGTGCTGCTGGTCAGCGGTACGCTCGGCGATCACGGTGCAGCTATCCTGAATTTGCGCGAGCAGCTTGGGCTGGACGGCGATCTGCAAAGCGATTGCGCGGTGCTCACGCCGTTGATTCAGACGCTGCGCCATATTCCGGGCGTGAAGGCCCTTCGCGATGCGACACGCGGGGGCGTGAATGCCGTCGCCCACGAATTTGCCGCTGCCAGCGGCTACGGAGTGATGCTGCATGAAGCACACCTGCCAGTCAAAAGCGCGGTACGCGGCGTGTGCGAACTGCTGGGCCTCGATGCGCTGAATTTCGCTAACGAAGGCAAGCTGGTTATCGGGGTCGCCGCTGAAGCCGCTGAACGGACGCTGGCGACGCTTCGGGCTCATCCGCTGGGCCGCGATGCCGCAATTATCGGTGAGATCGCCGAACGCAGAGGCGTGCATTTGACCGGGCCGTATGGCGTACGCCGGACGCTGGATTTACCGCACGCCGAACCGCTGCCGCGGATCTGCTAAGGCCACTACAGGACAAGCATTATGCCTACCACCGCAATGAACGATCTCAGCCAGCAGGGGCTGCTCGACATCACCCGCGCCTTGTTACAGCAAAACGATTTAAACGGCGTGTGCGAAACGCTGACTCGTCTCGTCCGCCAGGCCGGTCTTGGCGAGCGCGTGGCCGTGCTGCTGTGGCAGCCGGGCTATCAGCGCGTCAGCTATCACGCCAGCGCCCCCTACGATAATGACCGCCTCGTTCAGGAGGAAAGCCTTCTGGCGCAGGGGCCCATGCAGCGCCTGCTTACCCGGCCGGACACTCTGCAATGCGACTTTCACGAATTTGGCAAAGCCTGGCCGGAGCTCGCGGGCTGCGAACGCTATTGTGCGTTTGGCCGCTACGCCCTGCTGCCGCTGGCTCAGGAAGGCAGAATTGTCGGCGGGTGTGAGGTCATACGCACCCGCCCGACCGCCTGGAGCGATGCTGAACTGCAAAGGCTGCAAACGCTGACGCAGCTGGTCGCTATCGTCACGGAGCAGTTTCAGAGTCGCCTGAGCTCGGGCAGTGACCGCCAGCAGCTGCAGCTTGAGCGGGACAACTTCCGCATCCTGGTGGACGTCACCAACGCCGTACTGTCGCGCCTCGATATCGACGAGCTGGTCAGCGAGGTGGCGAAGTCGCTGCATCACTACTTCCACATTGATGCGATAAGCGTGGTGCTGCAAAGCCCACAGCCGGGCAAACTTGACGTTTATACCAGCCATTACCTCGACGGCGATGCGCCGCTGCATGACGTCAGCGAAGTGGCAAAGAGCGGCTCGCTCAGCGAACAGGTCTTTAAGCATCAGCAGATGATGCTGCTGACGCTGGCCGACATGCAGCTGGCGCAGGGCGACCGCCAGCTTTTTTCGCTGTGGGGCAACGAGCTGCAAAGCATTTGCCTGCTGCCGCTGCTTTCTGGCGACACGACGCTCGGCGTCCTTAAGCTCGCCCAACGCGACGAGCAGGTCTTTACGGCGAGCAATCTCCGGCTGCTGCGCCAGATTGCCGAGCGGGTGGCGATTGCGATTGATAACGCGCTGGCCTACCAGGAGATCCAGCGCCTGAAAGAGCGGCTGACGGATGAAAACAAGGTGCTCACCGAGCAGCTCAACACGCTGGATAATGAGTTTGGCGAAATCATCGGCCGCAGCGACGCAATGCGTGACGTGCTGCGCCAGGTAGAGATGGTGGCGCAAAGCGACAGCACCGTGCTGATCCTCGGCGAAACCGGCACCGGTAAAGAGCTGATTGCGAGGGCAATCCATAATCTCAGCCGCCGCCGCGAGCAGCGAATGATCAAGATGAACTGCGCCGCGATGCCCGCCGGGCTGATTGAAAGCGATCTGTTTGGCCACTCGAAAGGCGCGTTCACCGGCGCAAGCGCCCCGCGCACCGGGCGTTTTGAACTGGCGGATAAAAGCTCGCTGTTTCTGGATGAAGTCGGCGATATGCCGCTCGAGCTGCAGCCCAAGCTGCTGCGCGTGTTGCAGGAACAGGAGTTTGAGCGCCTTGGCAGTAATAAGCTGATTCGCACAGACGTACGCCTGATTGCGGCCACCAACCGCGATCTCCGCCAGATGGTCGAAGAGCGGCTGTTTCGCAGCGATCTCTATTACCGCCTGAACGTCTTCCCCATACAGCTTCCGCCGCTTCGCGAACGCCCTGACGATATCCCGCTGCTGGCGAAGGCGTTCACCACCAAAATCGCCCGTCGGCTGGGTCGCCAGATTGACAGCATCCCGGCGCGTACCCTGCAAACGCTGAGTGAGATGCCGTGGCCGGGTAACGTGCGTGAGCTGGAAAACGTGATTGAGCGCGCCGTTCTGCTGACGCCGGGCAGCGTTTTGCAACTTTCTCAGCCCGAAATGCCCTTCACCGCGCCCGGCCCGACGGCAGAACCAAAGCTTGAGGGCGAAGACGAGGCACAGCAAATTATTCGTATTCTGAAAGAAACGAACGGCGTGGTCGCGGGACCAAAAGGGGCTGCGCAGCGTCTTGGGCTCAAGCGTACGACGCTGCTTTCCCGGATGAAACGTCTCGGCATTGAGAAAGACGCACTGGTGTAAATCACCGTGACGAGCTATAAAACCTGCACACTCAAAGAAAGGAGGCAATATGTCAGTATCAGCACGCAATCAGCTTAACGGGAAAGTCAGCGCCGTCGCATCGGGCGCAGTGAACGACGAAGTTGAATTGACCCTCGCGGGCGGAGCAAAGCTTGTGGCAATTGTCACCCACAGCAGTCAGCAGGCGCTCGGTCTTGTTGCAGGTAAGGAAGCCGTGGCGCTGATCAAAGCGCCGTGGGTAACCCTTGCCAGCGAAGACTGCGGCCTGAAATTCTCTGCGCGCAATCAGTTTGCCGGCAGCGTTTCGCAGGTGACGGAAGGCGCGGTAAACGCAACTGTACATATCAAAACGGATGCCAGGTTTGAGCTTGTCGCCGTGATCACCAACGAGAGCCAGCATGAGATGAAGCTCGCGGCCGGCAGCCGGGTCATTGCCCTGATCAAAGCTTCGGCCATTCTGCTCGCCACTCGCGCTTAAGCGCCAGACACGCCGTGTATGCTACGGCGTGTTTCCCCGTTTCTTTGCCCGATATTTCTCCGGCAACTCGGGCACTGCACGACGATCGTCGAGCAAATGCAGGATCGTCAGGATCGGATGCCGCCACAGCATTCGTGGCCCTGCCCAGCGCATAATCTGCTTCATCTCTTCCCGCTTTGCGGGCTGATAGCAATGCACCGGGCACTGCTTGCAGGCGGGTTTCTCCTCACCAAAGACGCATTTATCCAGCCGCTTATCCGCGTAGGCGTTCAGCGCCTGATAGTGCTCTTCGTCCTGCAACGCCTGCGGACAGCGCCGGGCGTAGAGCGCTATCATCCGGCGGATAGTCAGCTTTTCCCGGCCAATACGGCTTGCGGTCATCAGGATTCTCCGGTCTATAAGTTGCATTGATGATACCTGTTCAGGTACCGCCATTCCATTCTCTGGATCAATGCCTGTCTAAAAAGAGACCCATGATGCATGAAGAAAAACGCGTTGATGAAACAACACCAAAGCGTTTAATTGTTATGCGAGCAGCCACACCACTTCGGCAATGCCCCGGCTCAGGGTTTATGCCGGGTGCACGGGCATATTGCTTATCCCGGCATAGCTTCTGGCGGCGGCCTCACCTTTTACCTGGGCCTGGCTGAATACTCGTCCCGGAATGCAGGGGACCCTATGGTTTTCGCTCATTCCCGGCGTAATGATCGCGTTTCGTACCATGGCGTTGGCAAAACAGACGCGTACTTTTCGGCCTTATACCGGGCAACCTTCCAGTTCAGCATGAAACATCAGATCAATTTCATTTGCCGTGGAAGCCGCTACGCAATTCCGATGATATGTTTCACGAACACCTGTTTTTACATCCACCCCTTACGTATTCTTCCCATACAAAAAAAGGAGTGAAGCGACATGAATCCACCCGTTACGCTGATAAAAGAGGAAGCCAAATCCGCACGCCGGATCAAGGTCGGCTATGTCAGGAAGCGCCACCAGGATCCCAAAACGGGACGTACACGCCGTTATAGCCTTCACCCAAGCCTGGTGTTGAGCGGGAACTGGCTAAAAGAGGCGGGTTTCCCTACCGGCGCATGCGTGTCAGTAACCATTAAGCACGGGCAGCTGATTTTACAGTCTGAGCAAAAGCCGGTTCACACACTGGACTAAGGCCAGATTTCGTCACTTTTTGTTGAAATTTCAGGCTCGCTTCAGGTGCAGATTTTACTGCGAGAACAGGCGCGTTCATGCGACAATGACCGCAACGATTTTGCATATAAAATGCCTGAATATTATTGTTTTTCAACGAAATGGACATCATAACTCCATGAGCACACTCGACAATTTAGACGCCCACACGCCGATGATGCAGCAGTACCTGAAGCTGAAAGCCCAGCATCCGGAGATCCTGCTCTTTTACCGCATGGGCGATTTTTACGAGCTATTTTACGACGACGCCAAACGCGCTTCGCAGCTGCTCGATATCTCGCTAACCAAACGCGGGGCATCCGCAGGTGAGCCCATTCCGATGGCGGGCGTGCCGCATCATGCCGTTGAAAACTATCTCGCTAAGCTCGTCAATCTTGGTGAGTCGGCCGCCATCTGTGAGCAGGTTGGCGACCCGGCCACCAGCAAAGGCCCCGTCGAGCGTAAAGTCGTCCGCATCGTCACGCCTGGCACCATCAGCGATGAAGCGCTGTTGCAGGAGCGCCAGGATAACCTGCTGGCCGCCATCTGGCAGGACAGTAAAGGCTACGGCTATGCTACGCTGGACATCAGCTCCGGTCGCTTTCGCCTGAGCGAGCCCGCAGACCGGGAAACCATGGCGGCAGAGCTCCAGCGCACCAATCCTGCTGAACTGCTTTACGCGGAAGACTTTGCCGAAACGGCGCTGATTGAAGGCCGACGTGGCCTGCGCCGTCGCCCGCTGTGGGAATTCGAAATTGATACCGCACGCCAGCAGCTAAACCTGCAGTTCGGCACGCGCGACCTCGTTGGTTTTGGCGTGGAAAATGCGCCGCGTGGCCTGTGCGCTGCGGGTTGCTTATTACAGTATGTGAAAGACACCCAGCGCACTTCCCTGCCGCATATTCGTTCCATCACCATGGAGCGCCAGCAGGACAGCATCATCATGGATGCGGCAACGCGCCGGAATCTGGAAATTACCCAGAATCTGGCGGGCGGCATCGAAAACACACTGGCCGCCGTGCTGGATCGCACCGTGACGCCAATGGGCAGCCGCATGCTGAAACGCTGGCTGCATATGCCCGTGCGCGATACAAAAGTTCTTATCGAGCGTCAGCAAACGCTTGGCGCATTACAGGATCGCTATGATGAACTGCAGCCGGTTCTGCGCCAGGTTGGCGACCTGGAGCGTATTCTTGCACGCCTCGCCCTGCGTACAGCGCGCCCGCGTGATTTAGCCCGTATGCGCCACGCCTTCCAGCAGCTGCCGGAATTGCGCGAACAGCTGATGAGCGTGGACAGCGCTCCCGTGCAAAAACTACGTGAAGCGATGGGGGAATTCACCGAGCTTCGCGAACTGCTAGAACGTTCGATTATCGAAACGCCGCCGGTGCTGGTTCGCGACGGTGGCGTTATTGCCCCGGGTTATCATGAAGAGCTGGATGAGTGGCGTGCGCTGGCCGATGGCGCAACGGACTACCTCGACAGGCTGGAGATTCGCGAACGCGAACGCCTCGGGCTGGATACGCTGAAGGTAGGCTATAACGCCGTTCACGGATACTACATTCAGATAAGCCGTGGTCAGAGCCACATGGCACCGATTCATTACGTTCGCCGCCAGACGCTGAAGAACGCCGAGCGCTATATCATTCCGGAACTCAAAGAGTACGAAGACAAAGTGCTGACGTCGAAAGGCAAAGCGCTGGCGCTGGAAAAACAGCTCTATGATGAACTATTCGACCTGCTGCTGCCGCACCTGGCGGAACTACAGCAAAGCGCAGCGGCGCTGGCTGAGCTCGATGTTCTGGTGAACCTTGCGGAACGTGCAGAAGCGCTGAACTACTGCTGCCCAACGTTCAGCGACAAGCCCGGCATTCGCATCACCGAAGGCCGTCATCCGGTCGTCGAACAGGTGCTGAATGAGCCGTTTATCGCCAACCCGCTGAATCTGTCACCGCAGCGCCGGATGCTGATCATCACCGGGCCGAACATGGGCGGTAAAAGTACCTATATGCGCCAGACCGCGCTGATTGCCCTGCTGGCCTATATCGGCAGCTACGTTCCGGCGCAGAAAGTGGAGATCGGCCCGATAGACAGGATCTTTACCCGCGTCGGCGCAGCGGACGATCTTGCCAGCGGTCGCTCTACCTTTATGGTTGAGATGACAGAAACCGCAAATATTCTGCACAATGCCACCGAGCAGAGCCTGGTGCTGATGGATGAGATCGGCCGCGGAACCTCAACGTACGATGGCCTTTCTCTCGCATGGGCCTGCGCCGAAGGCCTCGCAAACCGTATTAAAGCCCTGACGCTGTTCGCAACCCACTATTTCGAACTGACGCAGCTGCCGGAAAAAATGGAAGGCGTGGCGAACGTTCATCTCGATGCGCTGGAGCACGGCGACACTATCGCCTTCATGCACAGCGTGCAGGATGGCGCGGCCAGCAAGAGCTACGGCCTTGCCGTTGCTGCACTGGCGGGCGTGCCGAAAGAGGTGATTAAACGCGCGCGTCAGAAACTTCGCGAGCTGGAAAGCCTGTCGCCAAATGCCGGAGCGACGCAGGTTGACGGCACGCAGATGTCATTGCTTTCCGCACCGGAAGAAACGTCTCCTGCCGTAGAAGCACTGGAAAATCTTGACCCGGATTCACTGACGCCACGCCAGGCGCTGGAGTGGCTCTACCGGTTGAAGAGTCTGGTGTAACCTCCGCTGCCGGGCGGCACTGCGCTTGCCCGGCCTGCTAAAGCAGCATAGGCCCTATGCCAAAGAAAAAGGCCAGTCTCTCGACTGGCCTTTTTGATGGAAACTGGTTTATTCACGCTATTTATTCACGGAAAAGCGCTTCGATATTCAGCCCTTGCCCCTGCAAAATCTCACGCAGGCGACGCAGACCTTCAACCTGAATCTGGCGAACGCGTTCACGCGTCAGACCAATTTCACGGCCAACATCTTCAAGCGTTGCGGCTTCATACCCCAGTAAACCGAAACGACGCGCCAGCACTTCACGCTGTTTGGCGTTCAGTTCGAACAGCCATTTGACGATGCTTTGCTTCATGTCATCGTCCTGCGTGGTGTCTTCCGGACCGTTGTCTTTTTCATCGGCCAGGATGTCCAGCAGCGCTTTTTCGGAGTCACCACCCAGCGGTGTGTCAACCGAGGTAATACGCTCGTTGAGACGCAGCATACGACTGACGTCATCAACCGGTTTGTCCAGCTGCTCAGCTATCTCTTCTGCACTTGGCTCGTGATCCAGCTTATGGGATAACTCACGTGCGGTACGCAGATAAACATTGAGCTCTTTGACAATGTGAATTGGCAGACGAATAGTACGGGTTTGGTTCATGATTGCCCGTTCAATGGTCTGACGAATCCACCAGGTTGCATAGGTTGAGAAACGAAATCCGCGTTCCGGGTCGAATTTTTCGACCGCGCGAATAAGCCCCAGATTGCCCTCTTCAATCAGATCCAGCAAAGCCAGACCACGATTGCTGTAACGACGGGCAATTTTCACCACCAGACGCAGGTTACTTTCAATCATCCGGCGGCGGGAGGCAACGTCACCACGCAGCGCGCGTCGTGCAAAATAGACTTCTTCTTCGGCTGTTAGCAGTGGAGAGTAACCAATCTCCCCAAGGTAAAGCTGAGTCGCATCCAGCACACGCTGTGTGGCGCCCTGTGATAACAGCTCTTCCTCAGCCAAGTCGTTATCACTGGGTTCCTCTTCTACTAAGGCTTTCTCGTCGAAAACCTCTGCTCCGTTCTCATCAAATTCCGCGTCTTCATTTAAATCAAGAACTTTCAGCGTATTCTGACTCATAAGGTGGCTCCTACCCGTGATCCCTGGACGAAACACACCTCACGGTTGTTTCGCCTAATTATCGCTGCGGCAAATACTGCAGCGGGTTGACGGATTTCCCCTTGTAACGAATTTCAAAATGCAAGCGTGTAGAACTGGTTCCGGTGCTACCCATGGTAGCGATTTTCTGCCCCGCCTTCACTTCCTGTTGTTCCCGGACCAGCATAGTATCGTTATGGGCGTAGGCGCTCAGGTAATCATCGTTGTGTTTGATGATAATAAGATTACCGTAACCGCGCAGTGCGTTACCGGCATACACAACGCGCCCATCTGCGGTCGCGACGATAGCCTGTCCCTTACTGCCTGCAATATCGATCCCTTTATTGCCGCCATCGCCGCCACTAAAGTTTTCGATGATTTTACCGTCGGTCGGCCAGCGCCAGGAGGAGATTGGCGAACTGGTAGACGTAGAGCTTGCAGTCGGTTGGGTAGTGCTGACAGCGGGTGCCGTGACAGGCGCGACGACCGTAGTCGAAGGCTTATTGTTAGGCAACATTTTGTTAGCACTTTGTTCACCTGAATCCTCAGAATACGTAATTGTTGGTTTAGACGCAACCACTGCGGAGGAATTTTGTGCAGGTTTTGAGACTAATCCAGGCGAAGCGCCGCTGGCTTCTGCGCTGGCCTGTGCTACTGCGTTATTCCCGGTGATAGGCTGCCCGGAAGCATTGCCGACCTGCAGCACCTGCCCCACGTTCAGCGCATACGGCTCCGGCACATTGTTGCGCTGCGCCAGGTCGCGGAAATCGTTGCCGGTCACCCATGCAATATAAAACAGGGTGTCGCCGCGCTTAACGGTATAGGTGCTACCGCCGGTATAGCTGCCTTTTGGAATATCACCGTATTTACGGTTATAGACCGCATGACCATTCACAATCTGCACCGGCTGTTCTGTCGCAGCGGGCTGCTGTTGCATCGGCTGGATCTGCGGCTGAACCGGTGCCGTCTGAACCGGCTGAGGCTGTGGCACCGACTGGGCCGGAGTGCCCATTTTTGGCGGCGGCGTAATTAACATTCCGGAATCGCTGCCGGACGACATTCCACCTACCGACGTGACCGGAGCGGGGGCATTACTGGACGATGTGCATCCTGCCAGCCAAAGTGAAACCAGTGATAAAGCCGCTACGCGACTAACGGTGAATTTAGGGCTTCCCGCGCTCATTTATCCCCCAGGAATGTGTTATCTGCCAGTGACTTAGTAACCGTGAAACGTGACGGTAATCACACTAAAAAGTGCGCTCACCCTACGCCATAAGCGGCGCTAAAAGAAACAGGAAAACTCCTGTATTATGCCAGCTCGCCTTTGACCAGTGGCACAAAGCGAACCGCTTCCACGGTATCGATAATAAATTCGTCTCCCCGGCGACGGACGCGCTTCAGGAACTGCTGCTCTTCGCCGACGGGTAAGACCAAAATGCCGCCTTCATCCAGCTGCGACATCAGCGCCGCCGGAATTTCTTGCGGTGCGGCCGTGACAATAATGGCATCAAATGGCGCTCTTGCGTGCCATCCTTGCCAGCCATCGCCATGGCGAGTTGAAACATTATGTAAATCAAGCTGCTTCAGGCGCCGCCGCGCATGCCATTGCAGGCTTTTAATGCGCTCGACCGAACAGACGTGATGAACCAGCTGCGCCAGAATTGCCGTCTGATAACCCGAGCCCGTGCCAATTTCCAGCACGCGCGACTCCGGCGTCAGCTCCAGCAATTCGGTCATTCTCGCCACCATATACGGCTGCGAGATGGTTTGCCCCTGACCAATCGGCAGCGCGACGTTCTCCCACGCTTTGTGTTCAAAGGCTTCATCAATAAACTTTTCGCGCGGCACCCGGGCGATCGCATCGAGCACCTGCTCATTGGCGATCCCCTGATTTCGCAGCTGATTAAGAAGACTTTGTACGCGTTGACTCACCATTCCTCGCCTACTCCCACACGATCCAGCCAGCCGGAGACAACCTCCTGGGCGCTGTGAGCGGTTAAATCGACGTGCAGCGGCGTCACGGAAACATAGCCTTCATCTACAGCGGCAAAATCCGTGTCCGGCCCGGCATCGCACTTCTCGCCCGGCGGACCAATCCAGTAAAGGGTATTGCCGCGCGGATCCTGCTGCGGAATCACTTTGTCCGCCGGATGTCGGCTGCCGCAGCGCGTGACGCGGATCCCTTTGATTTCTGAAAGAGGAAGATCCGGCACGTTGATGTTGAGAATGCGCCCGGTGCGCAGGGGTTCACGAGCCAGCGCCCTCAGGACAGAACAGGTCACGGCGGCAGCGGTGTCATAGTGTTTGTAGCCGTTCAGCGAAACCGCAAGCGCCGGGAAGCCAAGATGACGGCCTTCCATTGCTGCGGCGACCGTGCCGGAATAAATCACGTCATCGCCAAGGTTCGGCCCGGCGTTAATACCGGAAACAACCACATCCGGACGCGGGCGCATCAGCGCGTTGACGCCGAGAAACACGCAGTCCGTTGGCGTGCCCATCTGCACGGCGATGTCACCATTGTCGAACGTAAAAGTACGAAGAGAAGATTCCAGGGTCAGCGAATTAGACGCCCCACTGCGGTTACGATCGGGTGCAACAACCTGAACCTCGGCAAACTCGCGCAAGGCTTTCGCCAGGGTCTGGATCCCCGGCGCGTGGATCCCGTCATCGTTACTCAGCAATATTCGCATAATCACCTGTTGTGTTGATAAGTTCCCTTACCACACTGGTAGCAAAGCTGCCTGCCGGCAGCCAGAAACGCACCTCAACGGTGACGTCATCCCACCAGTTCCAGCTCAGCTGTTGCGGGTAGAGCAGCATAGCGCGTCGCGCCGCTTCTACTTTTTCACGCAGCAATAAAGTCTGCAACAGCGTTTCGTCCGCGAGCGTTTGTTGCTCAAAATCCAGCGCTGCCCGCAGGGTGCCCCACTCGCCGCTGCCCGGCAGCGAGGCGGTAATCATCAGGTCACGGTTGTCAACGCGGGACTGAAGTTCAGATTGCTCTTCATCCGTTGCCACAAACCAGCTGCCGCGTCCCGCTAATTGTAGCGCATCGCCGTCAACAACTTGATTAAAGTCCGGTTTTTTTAAACGCACGCTGACCAGCTGATTAAACAACGCACTGCGGGCCGCCGACAACCAGAAACTGCGTTTATTACGATCGCGCACCGGCGCATCGCTCTGTGCCCAGCGCAGTGCGCCCTGCAAATTGCTGCCGCCGATGCCGAAACGCTGAGCGCCAAAATAGTTCGGAACGCCTTTGTCGGCAATCGCCTGTAGACGTGTCTCGACGTCCGCACGGTCGCTGACTTCACGCAGCACGAGGGTAAAAGCGTTTCCCTTGAGCGCACCAAGGCGCAGCTTGCGCTTGTGGCGGGCGTACTCCAGGACTTTACAGCCCTCAAGCTCAAATTTGCTTAAATCAGGCATCTCTTTGCCCGGCAGACGTATGCAGATCCACTGTTCAGTGACGGCATGTTTGTCCTTCTGCCCGGCAAAGCTCACTTCACGGGCGTGAACTTTGAGGAATTTCGCCAGCACGTCGGCGACACAGCGGGTGTTACAGCCGTTTTTCAGAATGCGCACCAGCAGGTGTTCGCCTTCGCCATCCGGTGAAAAGCCTAAGTCTTCAACCACCAGAAAGTCTTCCGGGTTGGCCTTCAGCAGCCCATGACCCAGCGGTTTACCGTGGAGATAAGTGAGGTCGTCGAACGCAATCATGAGCGAGCCTTGTGCAACAGGGCCACCGCTTCGCAGGCGATGCCTTCGCCGCGTCCGGTAAAACCGAGTTTTTCAGTCGTCGTGGCTTTGACGTTCACGTCATCCATATGGCAGCCTAAATCTTCGGCGATAAACACGCGCATCTGTGGGATGTGCGGCAACATTTTTGGGGCCTGAGCGATGATGGTGACGTCGACGTTACCAAGCGTATAGCCTTTGGCCTGAATGCGACGCCAGGCCTCACGCAGCAGCTCACGGCTGTCGGCGCCTTTGAAAGCCGGGTCGGTGTCGGGGAACAGTTTGCCGATATCGCCCAATGCCGCCGCGCCGAGAAGGGCGTCGGTTAGCGCATGCAGCGCGACGTCGCCATCAGAGTGAGCCAGCAGGCCTTTTTCATAAGGTACGCGTACGCCGCCAATGATAATCGGGCCTTCGCCACCAAAAGCGTGTACGTCAAAACCGTGTCCAATTCGCATTATGCCTGCTCCTGAAGTCCACTACGGGTAAGGTAAAATTCTGCCAGCCGCAAATCTTCCGGGCGGGTCACTTTAATATTATCAGCGCGTCCGGCGACAAGCTCAGGATGGAAGCCACAATATTCCAGCGCCGAGGCTTCATCCGTGATCGTCGCGCCTTCATTAAGCGCCCGGGTCAGACAGTCAAAAAGAAGTTCGCGAGGGAAAAACTGCGGCGTCAGCGCGTGCCAGAGATCGGTGCGATCGACGGTATGGGCAATCGCCTCTTTACCGGGTTCGGCACGTTTCATGGTATCGCGAACCGGGGCCGCAAGAATGCCGCCGACGCGGCTGGTTTTGCTCAGGGCGAGTAAATTAGCCAGATCGTCCTGATGCAGGCATGGACGCGCTGCATCGTGTACCAGCACCCATTCGGCATCGCCTGCTGCACGCAGGCCCGCCAGGACGGAATCGGCACGCTCGGTGCCGCCTTCAACGACGGTAATTTGCGGGTGGCTGGCGAGAGAAAGCTGCTGAAAGCGGGCGTCGCCGTCGCTGATGGCGATGATGACGCGTTCAACCCGCGGATGGGCCAGCAAGGCGGCTACCGCGTGTTCGAGAATCGTTTTGTTACCGATTGAGAGATATTGCTTCGGGCATTCCGTTTGCATACGGCGGCCAAAACCGGCTGCCGGCACCACGGCGCAAACGCCCGGAAAAGTGGCTGCCATGCGGTTATCCTGGCTTGAATTTATTGATTATTCCGCCCAGAGCTCTGACTCTGATTGCGTTTGGACGCATCCGGCACCAGACGATAAAACGTTTCGCCCGGACGAGTCATGCTGAGCTCGTTGCGAGCGCGTTCTTCGATAGCTTCCTGGCCGCCGTTGAGGTCGTCAATTTCGGCAAAAAGCTGATCGTTGCGCGCTTTAAGTTTGGCGTTGGTTGCCTGCTGAGCCGCCACGTCGTCGTTGACGCGGCTGTAGTCGTGCAGACCGTTCTTGCCGAACCACAGTGAGTACTGCAGCCAGACCAGAAGTGCCAGCAACAGCAGCGTTAATTTACCCATCCTGCCCCCAAAAAAACGGCATCATCATCCCAAAACTTGCCGGAGTGCTCTACCCAGGCCTGCGGACGATGCCGCGTATCGCGGGAAATGTACCACATTTTGTCTCGGGAGTCGTAGGTCCAATCAAATCGAATGCACTTCCGGGCGCGCTTAACCCAGTAACCACAGGAACAGCAGGCCAAAGAGAGCCGCGACCGTTATCAGCGTCACCACAATACTGTAGAGGAGTTTGCCGTTCATCAGCGAGTGCAAAGCGATGCCGATCACCACAGAAACGGGCAGCAGCGCCAGAAAGAAGGGCCAGGTGTAGAGGAAGAAGAACAGCGTGTTGCTGCCATAAAACAAAAAGGGAATACCGAGCGCCAATAGCCATGCGACAAAACCCACGACCGCGCCGGACAAAGACCAGGTGGTCTCTTCGGTGTCCATTGTCATGGGTTCTGTATGAGTGATGGTAATGTTCTGGGCATTGCGCATATCAAATCCTGTTTCCTGACTGGCCGGAAAACCGGCCCGGTCTCAGGATCTGATAATATCGCCCTGTCTCAGCAGGTCTAATAATTGGTTAACCAAATTTGTTACCAATTGTTCGCCATTGAGGTGAATATCTGCCTTTTCCGGGGCTTCATAAACCGAGTCAATGCCGGTGAAATTACGCAGTTCACCGGCGCGGGCTTTCTTATACAGGCCTTTCGGATCGCGGGTTTCGCATACGGCCAGCGGCGTGTCGACGAACACTTCGATAAAACGCCCTTCTCCTACACGATCCCGTACCATCTGCCTTTCCGCACGGTGCGGAGAGATAAAGGCGGTCAACACGACCAGCCCCGCCTCCACCATCAGCTTTGCAACTTCCCCAACGCGGCGAATGTTCTCTTTGCGATCGTCATCGCTGAAGCCCAAATCGCTGCACAGGCCGTGACGCACATTATCGCCATCCAGCAGATAAGTGCTGACGCCAAGCTCATGCAGCGCCTCTTCCAGCGCCCCGGCGACCGTAGATTTTCCCGAGCCCGAAAGCCCGGTAAACCACAGCACAACTCCGCGATGCCCGTGGTGCTGTTCGCGCTGAGACGGCGTTACGGGATGGGCGTGCCAGACGACGTTTTCGTCATGCTGCGCCATCACTGGCCTCCCAGCAGATCGCGTGCGCCCCAGTGCGGGAAGTGCTTACGCACCAGCGCGTTCAGCTCCAGCTCAAAGGCGCTGAATTCACTGCTGCCTGCCGCTGTGCTCTGCTGCTGCGGCTCACGTACCATCCCGGCACCGACCGTCACGTTGCTCAGGCGATCGATAAAGATAAGCCCGCCGGTCACCGGGTTTTGCTGATACTTATCCAGCACCAGCGGTTCATCGAAGGTCAAATCCACCAGGCCAATGCCGTTCAGCGGCAGGCTGGTCACTTCGCGCTGGGTCAGGTTATTGATATCCACCTGATACTGAATGCCGTCTACGCGCGCGCGGGTTTTCTTCCCGGCAATTTTAATTTCATAACTCTGACCCGGCTGCAGTGGCTGTTCAGCCATCCACACTACGTCCACGCTGGCGCTTTGCACGGCAGGCAGCGTTTCGCTGACGTCCACCAGCAGATCACCGCGACTGATGTCGATTTCATCCTTCAGCACCAGGGTGATCGCTTCCCCGGCGGCTGCCTGTTGCAGATCGCCGTCAAAAGTGACGATACGCGCCACGGCGGATTCCACGCCCGACGGCAGCACTTTCACACGCTGGCCGACGGTGACCGTACCGGACGCAAGCGTCCCGGAGAAGCCGCGAAAGTCGAGATTCGGACGGTTGACATACTGCACCGGGAAGCGCAGCGGCTGGCTTTCCACCACGCGCTGAATCTGCACGGTTTCCAGCACTTCAAGCAGCGTCGGGCCGCTGTACCACGGCATTTTTTCGCTCTGGCTGGCGACGTTATCCCCTTCCAGTGCCGACAGCGGTACGAAACGAATGTCCAGCTCGCCTGGCAGCTGCTCTGCAAAGGTCAGATAAGCTTCGCGGATCTCATTGAACGTCTCTTCGCTATAGCCAACGAGATCCATTTTGTTCACCGCCACCACCAGATGCTTAATGCCCAGCAATGTGGAAATGAAGCTGTGACGACGAGTTTGATCGAGCACGCCTTTACGCGCGTCCATCAGCAGGATAGCGAGATCGCAGGTGGACGCACCGGTCGCCATATTGCGGGTGTACTGTTCGTGGCCCGGGGTGTCCGCGATGATGAACTTGCGCTTTTCGGTAGAGAAGTAGCGATACGCCACGTCAATGGTGATGCCCTGCTCGCGCTCGGCCTGGAGCCCATCTACCAGCAGTGCCAGATCGAGCTTTTCGCCCTGAGTACCGTGACGCTTGCTGTCATTGTGCAGCGAAGAGAGCTGATCTTCATAAATCTGGCGGGTATCGTGCAGCAGGCGACCAATCAGCGTACTTTTGCCGTCATCCACGCTGCCGCAGGTCAGGAAACGCAGCAGGCTTTTGTGCTGCTGGGCGTGCAGATACGCTTCCACGCCGCCTTCATCGGCAATCTGTTGTGCAATCGTTGTGTTCATGGCGGCTCCTTAGAAATAACCCTGGCGTTTCTTCAGCTCCATGGAGCCTGCCTGGTCGCGGTCAATCACGCGACCCTGTCGTTCACTGGTGGTCGACACCAGCATCTCTTCAATAATTTCCGGTAACGTCTGCGCTTCGGACTCCACCGCACCGGTGAGCGGCCAGCAGCCCAGCGTACGGAAACGCACCATACGCTGCTTGATCACCTCGCCCGGCTGTAAATCGATGCGATCGTCGTCGATCATCATCAGCATCCCGTCGCGCTCCAGCACCGGGCGCGGTGCGGCCAGATACAGTGGAACAATTTCAATATTTTCCAGATAGATATACTGCCAGATATCCAGCTCGGTCCAGTTAGAGAGCGGGAAGACGCGAATGCTTTCGCCTTTGTTAATCTGACCGTTGTAGTTGTGCCACAGCTCAGGACGCTGATTTTTCGGATCCCAGCGATGGAAGCGATCGCGGAAGGAGTAGATTCGCTCTTTGGCGCGGGACTTCTCTTCGTCGCGGCGTGCCCCGCCGAACGCGGCATCAAAGCCATATTTGTTCAGCGCCTGCTTCAGACCTTCGGTCTTCATGATATCGGTGTGCTTGGCGCTGCCGTGGACAAACGGGTTAATGCCCATCGCCACGCCTTCCGGGTTTTTATGCACCAGCAGCTCACAGCCATAGGCTTTGGCGGTACGGTCGCGGAACTCGTACATCTCACGGAATTTCCAGCCCGTATCCACGTGCAGCAGCGGGAACGGCAGGGTTCCCGGATAGAACGCCTTACGCGCCAGGTGCAGCATCACGCTGGAGTCTTTGCCGATGGAGTACATCATCACCGGGTTGGAGAATTCTGCTGCCACCTCGCGGATGATATGGATGCTTTCCGCCTCCAGCTGCCGCAGGTGAGTGAGTCGTTTTTGGTCCATAACCGTTCCTTAAACCAGATTCACCACAGAAGAGTTGAATCCCTCCTGCTGTAGGTTGTGTTGAAACCAGGCAAGTTGATGATGCAGCTGCACCACTTCACCCACCACCAGCAGCGCTGGCATTGGGGCATCTTTCGCGAGGCTTTCGAGTTGTTGTAAGGTGCCGACGGTCACCTGCTGATCGGCCCGGGTACCGCGGCTGATCACCGCCACCGGCGTCAGGCTATCTCGCCCGTGCTGAATAAGCTGCTGGCTGATTTCAGCCGCCTTCATGGTGCCCATATAGATAGCCAGCGTCTGGCGGCTCTGTGCCAGCTGTGCCCAGTCAAACGGGGTGCTGTCGGCTTTGTAATGTCCGGTAACAAAGGTCACGCTCTGGGCGAAATCGCGATGGGTCAGCGGGATCCCGGCATAAGCCGTGGCCCCTGCTGCTGCCGTGACGCCCGGCACGACCTGAAAAGGAATGCCGGCTTCGGCGGCAGCCTGTAACTCTTCTCCGCCGCGGCCAAAAATAAACGGATCGCCGCCCTTCAGGCGCACCACGTTTTTTCCTGCCTGCGCCGCTTCCACCAGCATCCGGTTGGTCTCATGCTGCGGGACGCTGTGGGTGCCTGCACGTTTGCCGACGCAGATCATCTCCGCATCACGCCGCACCAGCTCCCGCACGCCTTCGCTGACCAGATGGTCGTAAAACACGACGTCAGCCTGCTGAATCACCTGCAAGCCGCGCAGCGTCAGCAGACCTGCATCGCCCGGGCCCGCGCCAACCAATACGATTTCACCAATTTTGCGTTCAGGCTGATTCAGCTCATCCTCCAGCGCCTGCTGAGCCGCCGCTTCATTCCCGGCCACCATCAGGCTGGCAAACCGCCCCGTGAACACGCGCTCCCAGAAGCGGCGACGTTCCGCAACCGTCTGCAAACGCGTCTGAATATGGTGTCGCCAGAAGCTCGCCTTCTGCGCCATTCGCCCAAGGCTTGTTGGCAACAACGCTTCAATTTTTTCGCGCAGCAGGCGCGCCAGCACGGGCGCGGTGCCGCCGGAAGAGATCGCCACCAGTAAAGGCGATCTGTCGACAATCGACGGGAAGATAAAGGAGCACAGCGGCTGATTATCGACAACGTTCACCAGCCGCTGGCGGGCGTTAGCCGCCTCATAGACGCGCTGGTTCAGCTCACGATCGTCGGTGGCGGCAATCACCAGAAACACCGGATCAATCTGCGTTTCATCGAATTCTTCAGCAAGCCAGACAATGGCCTGCTCGTTAACCTGTTCGCTGAGTTCTGCACAGAGCTGTCGCGCCACCAGACGCACCTCTGCCCCGGCCCGCCGCAGCAGGAGGATTTTTCGGGCCGCCACGTCACCGCCGCCGATCACCAGAACAGGGCGGCCTTTCAAAGTGGCAAAGAGAGGTAAATAGTCCACAGCGCTACAACTCAGTTACATTCAGCATAGGGGGACTATAGGGGGAGGCTCTGAGCAAATGAAATTACGAAATGGAATGAGTAGTTCCGCAAAGGAATAACACCCCGGAAATGCAAATGCCAAAAAGTGCTTAACGCGGCTTATTTCATCCGTTTAAGAAGAAATGAAATTGTGTTAAATCGGTCACAGTTTCATACTAGAACGGTTTATTATTTTGCCCTGACGTAAGGACACACTATGTTTTCCGCCTTGTGCCGCCGCCTCTTTCCTCTGGCGTTAGGCGCATGTTTAACGGCTCCCGTTTTTGCCGCATCGCTTCCCGTTGGTAACATTGCCAACCAGCAGGCCCGCTATATCGCGACCTATTTTCCCGGCCGTATGACCGGTAGCCCGGCAGAGATGCTCTCAGCGGATTACGTGCGTCAGCAGTTCGCGCAGATGGGTTACGAAAGCGATATCCGCACCTTTACCAGCCGCTTTATTTATACCAGCAAAGATAAACGTCAGAACTGGCACAAAATCACCGGCAGTACGGTGATCGCCGCCCACGAAGGAAAAGCCAGTCAGCAAATTATCGTGATGGCGCATCTCGACACCTACGCGCCGCACAGCGATGCCGACACGGAAAACAACCTTGGCGGCCTGACGCTGCAGGGCATTGACGATAATGCGATGGGCGTTGGCGTGATGCTGGAGCTGGCAGAGCGCCTGAAGGACATTCCCACCCAATACGGCATTCGCTTTGTCGCCACCAGCGGGGAAGAAGAAGGCAAGCTGGGTGCCGACAATCTGCTGTCGCGCATGAGCGCCGGGGAAAGGAAAAACACCCTGCTGGTTATTAATCTCGATAACCTGGTGGTAGGCGATAAGCTCTATTTTAACAGCGGGAAATCCACGCCGGCCTCCGTGCGTAAACTGACGCGTGACCGGGCGATAAGCATCGCTCGCAGCCACGGTATTCAGGCTGCCATGAACCCAGGCCTCAACGCCAGCTTCCCGAAAGGCACCGGATGCTGCAATGACGCGGCCGTTTTCGATCAGGCAGGCATTCCGGTCCTCTCCGTTGAAGCGACCAACTGGTTACTTGGCAAAAAAGACGGCTTCCAGCAGCGCGCTAAAAGCCACGCTTTCCCTGATGGCACCAGCTGGCATAACGTCCGCCTCGACAACCAACAATACATCGATAAAGCCCTGCCGGGTCGCATCGAGCACCGCGGGCGCGACGTGGTGAAAATCATGCTGCCTTTGGTGAAAGAGCTGGCAAAGGCGAAGAAAGGCTAAATCTCTTCCGGCTTCACTGATTGCCCGGTGGCGGCTTACGCCTTACCGGGCCTACGGGTTTTGTAGGCCGGGCAAACAGAGCGCCGCCCGGCAAAACATCACCCTTCGTGCAACCCGCATTCACGTTTAAGCCCAAAAAAGCGTGTTTCTTCTTCTGCCATGCCCGGCTCCCATTTACGGGTGGTGTGGGTATCGCCGACGGAAAGATAGCCCTGATCCCACAGCGGGTGGTATTTCAGGCCGTGCTTTTGCAGATACTGGTAAACCGTTCGGTTATCCCAGTCGATGATTGGCAAGATTTTAAAGACGCCTCGCTGAATCGCGAGCACAGGTAAATTCGCGCGGCTGCCGGACTGTTCACGACGCAGGCCCGCAAACCAGGTCTGCGCATTCAACTCTTTTAACGCCCGGTTCATCGGCTCGACTTTGTTGATCTCATTGTATTGCTCAATGCCCTCAACGCCCTGCTCCCACAGCTTGCCGTAGCGTGCTTCCTGCCACGCCGGGCTTTGCTCAGCGCGATAAATCTTCAGGTTGAGCTTCAGCTTGTCGGTCAGCTCGTCAATAAACTGATACGTCTCCGGAAAGAGATAGCCAGTGTCGGTGAGAATAACCGGGATGTCCGGACGCAGCTGGTTCACCAGATGCAGACTCACTGCCGCCTGAATGCCGAAGCTTGAGGAAAGCACATACTCGCCCGGCAGATTTTCCAGCGCCCAGGCGACACGCTCTTCAGCGCTCAGCTTTTCCAGCTGACCGTTGGTTTCCGCCAGCGCGAGCACGCGTTCGACTTTGGGTAATGCATTAAGGGCGTTCAGATCGAGTACGGACATAGAGACCTCGTTTGCCTGTTTTGTCGGGCGGCACTGCGTTTGCCCGACCTACAAAAACGTAGGCCCGGTAAGCGCAGCGCCACCGGGCGTTAAAACGTTATTCCCAGAAATCCCGGGCCGGATCGAGCACCGGACGGACAATCCCCGCGCGCACGGTGAAGTCGCCGAAGCCTTCGTTGGCGTCGCGCTCCTTCGCCCAGCGGGCAACCAGCTCGTCCACAGAGTCGAGAATTTCTGATTCGGTAATGTTCTCGCGGTACATGCGCGGAATACGCGTGCCCATGCGGTTGCCGCCAATGTGCAGGTTATAGCGCCCTGGCGCTTTGCCCACCAGCCCCAGCTCAGCCAGCAGCGCACGGCCACAGCCGTTCGGGCAGCCCGTCACGCGCAGAACGATATGCTCCTCACCCACGCCATGGCGCGCCATCACCGCTTCCACTTTGTCGACGAATGACGGCAGGAAGCGCTCGGCTTCCGCCATCGCCAGCGGACAGGTCGGGAAGGAGACGCAGGCCATGGAGTTTTCGCGCTGCGGCTTCACGGCGTTCATCAGGCCGTGATCCTGGGCGAGCTTTTCAATCTTCGCCTTCTGGCTTTCCGGCACGCCCGCAACGATCAGGTTCTGGTTGGCGGTCAGGCGGAAATCACCTTTGTGGATCTTCGCAATCTCCAGCAGACCCGTTTTCAGCGGACGGTCCGGATAGTCCAGAATACGACCGTTTTCAATAAACAGCGTCAGATGCCATTTATTGTCGATGCCTTTCACCCAGCCGATGCGATCGCCGCGGCCGGTAAATTCATACGGGCGAATTGGCGCGAACTTCATGCCCGCACGCCGCTCAACCTCAGCTTTAAACACGTCCACGCCGACGCGCTCCAGCGTGTATTTGGTTTTGGCGTTTTTACGGTCGGTACGGTTGCCCCAGTCGCGCTGAGTGGTAACAACCGCTTCGGCCACGGCCAGCGTATGCTCCAGCGGCAGGAAACCAAACTCGCTCGCGGTGCGGGCGTAGGTTTTCTTGTTGCCGTGTTCAATAGACAGCCCGCCGCCTACCAGCAGGTTGAAGCCAATCAGCTTGCCGTTCTCTGCGACCGCCACGAAGTTCATATCGTTGGCATGCAGATCCACGTCGTTTTGCGGCGGGATCACTACCGTCGTTTTGAACTTACGCGGCAGATAGGTTTCGCCGAGGATCGGTTCTTCGTCCGTAGTGGCAACCTTTTCCTGATCGTGCCAGATCTCCGCGTACGCTCGCGTACGTGGCAGCAGATGCTCAGAGAGTTTTTTCGCCCACTCGTAGGCTTCGGCATGCAGTTCAGACTCAATCGGGTTCGATGTACAAAGCACGTTGCGGTTCACGTCATTCGCCGTTGCCAGCGCATCCAGCCCCACTTCATGCAGCATCTGGTGTGCCGGTTTCACGTTCTTCTTCAGGATGCCGTGAAACTGGAACGTCTGGCGGTTGGTCAGACGGATGCTGCCGTAAAGGGTGTTGTTTTCAGCAAACTTGTCGATCGACTGCCACTGCTTGGTGGTGATGATCCCACCCGGCAGGCGACAGCGCAGCATCATCGCATGACGCGGCTCCAGCTTCTGTTCAGCACGTTCGGCGCGGATATCGCGATCGTCCTGCTGGTACATGCCGTGGAAGCGGATCAGCAGAAAGTTATCGCCGTTGAAGCCGCCCGTCAGGCCGTCATGCAGATCCTCAGCAATGGTGCCGCGCAGGTAATTGCTCTCTTTTTTCAGACGCTCGGCGTCCGACAGTTTGCCTTCGACCACTAAAGGGCCCGGGTGTTTTTCGCTCATTAGTAGACATCTCGCTGATAGCGGCGCTCTACGCGCAGCTCACTTAAATAGTCGTCTGCCGCTTCAGCATCCATCGCGCCGAATTCAGCAATCACTTCCAGCAAAGCCTGCTCAACGTCCTTCGCCATGCGATTGGCGTCGCCACAGACATAAATATGGGCACCGTCATTGATCCAGCGCCACAGCTCCGCGCCCTGCTGGCGCAGTTTGTCCTGTACGTAGACTTTTTCTTTTTGATCTCTGGACCAGGCCAGATCGATTTTTGTCAGGACGCCTTCTTTTACATAGCGCTGCCACTCCACCTGATAGAGGAAATCGTCGGTGAAATGCGGGTTACCGAAGAACAGCCAGTTTTTCCCTTCCGCGCCGTCGGCTGCACGCTGCTGCATAAAGGAACGGAACGGCGCGATGCCGGTGCCAGGACCAATCATGATGACCGGCGTTTCCGGGTTAGCGGGCAGACGGAAGTTGTCGTTATGCTCGATGAAGACGCGCACTTCGCCATCTTCTTCCAGGCGATCGGCGAGGAAGCTGGAGGCACCGCCCGCGCGGGCACGGCCTTCGATGTCGTAACGCACCACGCCAACGGTCACGTGCACTTCGGTTTCCACTTCTGCCTGAGAAGAGGCAATGGAATAGAGGCGCGGCGTCAGCGGACGCAGCAGGCCAATCAACGCTTCGGCATCCAGCTGCGCCGGGGAGAAACGCACCATATCAACAATCGGCGTGGTTGCGGCGTAGTGCTGAAGCTGCGCTTTGTTGCCCACCAGAGGCAGCAGTGATTCACTTCGGGTTAGCGTGGCGTAGTTCTCCACGATGTTGGCGGTGTTCACGGTCAGTTCGAAATGCCACTGTAGCGCTTCGCTCAGCGGCTGCGCCTGGCCATTCACGGTGACCGTTTCATCACCTTTCAGCCACAGCAGTTCAACCAGCTCTTTCACCAGCGCCGGAGCGTTCTGATACCACACGCCAAGTGCGTCGCCCGGCTGATAACGCAGCCCGGAGTCCGCCAGATCGATTTCGATGTGGCGCACATCTTTTTCTGAATCGCGACCGGTGATTTTCTGGTTTACCGCGAGCGTCGCGGTCAGCGGGGCTTCTTTGGTGTACGGGCTGGAATGCACCTCGTTCACCGCCCCGGCCGCGTTCAGTGCGGCTTGCGCAGGAGTTTCTTTCGGCGCACGCGCTTTCAGCACGTCGACGATACGCGCCCGCCACTCGGTCGCCGCAGGCTGGAACTCCACGTCGGTATCAACGCGATCCAGCAGGCGTTCTGCGCCAAGCTCGGCCAGCTTGCTGTCAAAATCTTTGCCTGACTGGCAGAAGAATTCGTAGGAGGTGTCACCGAGGCCAAACACGGCAAACGCCGTGCCGTTCAGCTTCGGCGCTTTTTTCGAGAACAGGAATTTGTGCAGCGCCACGGCCTCTTCCGGCGGTTCGCCTTCCCCCTGGGTGGAGGTCACCACCACCAGCAGTTTTTCCTGGGCAATTTGTTTGAATTTATAGTCACCCGCGTTCACCAGTTTGACGTTCAGCTGCGCTGCCAGCAGATCGTCGCGCAGCTGCTCAGCTACGCGCCGCGCGTTGCCGGTTTGCGAGGCGGCAATCAGGGTGATGGCCGGTGCTTCGGCAGCAGCAGGCATGGCGGCAACCACGCTGCCCGGCTGCTGGTTGAGCATGCCCCAAAAATAGCCAGAAACCCAGGCAAGCTGGGTCGGTGAAAGATCGGTGGTGGCCGCCTGCAGGCGTGCCAGCTGCTCCGGGTTCAGCGGAAGCAAAGCGGAAGGTGGGGCCTGTGTCGTCATGCGTCGTTATGTTCCAGTAGCAAAGCTGTTTTTAGCGTAAAAACAGAAGTAAGGGTAAGGATAAAGACCTGGATAATAACAATTAAAGAAGGGATGGAAATAATAAATAACCAAATGGACTAACCTGTTTTAGCTATCGTTCTTATCGGCAAAACAGGTTAATTAACACATTGAATTATAGCGATTTTTCCTTTGAAAGTCTCTCTTTTCGGTTCTATCGCATTAAGGCGACAGAACCTCAAATGCGGGAAAGAAGCTCTTTCAGAAGTTGGGATGGTGGAAGCTGACCAAAGAGAAGATCATGGTGGAATAATTCATCTTGAATAAAGGCAAAGGTTAACTCATCGCTAACTCTGCAACAGTGCCCAGCATCACTATCTCCAGATACAGCCAGTCTTCACCCTATTGTCAGGTAAGATCACTGCGATCTTGATACACCAGTTTTAACTAATTAATTGAAGGTATAGTACCTTTTTATGATGGTTGAGTAACAGATTATAGGGTAATTAACTGATGGTGTGGCAATGTTTTAATAGTGTAAATTTAATCTCATGAGAAATAGTTGAGTGGCATATAGTCCACCACTTTTCGCCAGCCCCTGCCAGCTGTTATCGGCACGAAGCAGCACAATATTAGTCTTTGTGGGATTATAGTCCTCATGCGGTTGTTATATGTCAAAAAATGACAAATTATGCTGGAGATATTTTATGTTATCACCTGTATCATACTCTAATTCCGTAACTTCTATCCAGAATTCCCCACAGGGAAAAGATCTGGCAATCACTGCCAAACTTAATCTTCTGGAAGAGAAATTAAACTCGATAGATCCAAATAAAACCACCTATGAAATCAAAGGTTTCAAAGATTTTTTTAATCAAAATAAAAACAAGATTCATGACATCTCTAAAATCAGTGATAAACAACTAAGCACCTCGTTGCACTTGGTAAATTCTATAAATGACAATATCGCATTGGGCGAGGACAATACGGAAAATTCTAATCAGCTCAATAAGTTGAGGGAAGAGATTGAAAGCATATTAAATTCAAGCAATTCTGGACACAAATCTTTTGAGAATCGCGTCAAGGAAGAAATAGATAGAAGTGCCAGTAAAGTTGGTAAAGAAATTCAGAGAACTAGCGAAAGAGTAGCTACTGAAATCGACAGGAATGTTAATAAAGTGAAAAAGGGGATTAAAAAATTTAAGTTTTAATTTTTTCATGCTCAACATGTATTATGGGTTTGGGGAACAACGGAACAGTAAACGCCGTTAAACAGCTATTTTAAATGGTTATTAATTTATTAATCAATAGATTACAAATTTTCATTGAAAGCTCCCCTCCCTTTCTGACGGATTCCGGCACCGTAAAGGAATAACGCTCATGCATATTGATATGTCCGCACTGTAATGGTGAAAATTACATAAATAAGAGCGTTTTTTGAAAAAATATTATATTTAATATTTTATAATATGCATTTTATTGAGGCAGTGTAACTATGAGAGTTTCTGGGTTCTGTCGCATTAAGGCGACGTCAGGTAACATGCTGTTTTTTTATAATGTTGGCTGACCATGTCCCTGATCTGAAAATCTTTCCGACGCCTGCATTATCCCACCGATGTTATCGCCCAGTGTGTCCGCTGGTACCTGGCGTACTCACTCAGCCTGCGTAATCTGGAAGAGATGATGGCAGAGCGCGGCGTGGCGGTTGACCATTCCACGCTTCACCGGTGGGTCATCCGCCTGGTGCCCCTGCTGGATAAGGCGTTTCGCCGGCATAAGCGTGCTGCCGGGCGCCGGTGGCGAATGGATGAAACCTACATCAGAGTCAGAGGGCAGTGGAAATACCTGTACCGCGCTGTTGATACCGACGGTCAGACCATCGACTTTCTGCTGACGGCGAAGCGTGATGCGGCAGCCGCCCTGCGTTTCTTTCGCAAGGCCATCCGGCACCATGGTGAACCGGAGGTGGTGACCATCGATAAAAGCGGCGCAAATACGGCAGCACTGACCACACTCAACACCGGTAAATCAGCAGATGAAAGCATCAGGATCAGACAGAGTAAGTACCTGAGCAACCTGATTGAGCAGGACCACCGTAACATCAAACGGAGGATAAAACTGATGACGGGATTCAAATTATTCCGTCGGGCGCAGACGATCCTCGCGGGAATTGAGCTGGTTCACATGATACGCAAGGGACAGTATGGTCATCTCGACGGGGACGGATTGTCCCCGACAGAACAGTTTTACCTGTTGGCTGCCTGAAAAAAGGCAGCGCGTCTTTTGTCAGCCTGCTGACGTTAATGCGACAGAACCCTCTTTTCACCCTCAGCCTTTTAACGCCGGTTTTAGTTAATGCGAAAAAAGGCGCGTTGCGGTAAGATTCGCCGGTTTTTTCCGCATTTTTGAGAGTTCACGATGTCCACCACCCTGTTTAAAGATTTTATGTTTGAAGCGGCACACTATTTGCCACACGTACCCGCCGGTCACAAGTGCGGTCGCTTGCACGGCCACTCCTTTATGGTACGTCTGGAAATCACCGGTGAGGTGGATCCGCACACGGGCTGGATCATGGATTTCGCCGAGCTGAAAGCCGCCTTCAAACCGACTTATGACAGGCTCGATCACTACTACCTCAACGAGATCCCCGGGCTTGAAAACCCAACCAGCGAAGTGCTGGCGAAATGGATTTGGGACCAGATGAAGCCCCTCGTTCCGCTGCTGAGCGCAGTCACCATTAAAGAAACCTGCACCGCAGGCTGCGTCTACCGCGGCGAGTGATTTCTGCCTTTGCGGCAGCGGTCAAATTCCCTTTAATTCCGCCATGTTAGGCTAATGTGTTCTCAGAAAAGGAGCGCAGGGTGGCGGACGATTTTGATCTTATTGTTATTGGCGCAGGGATAGCAGGCTCAACCTGCGCCCTGCTCGGCGCCCGCGCCGGGCTGTCGGTTCTGCTTATTGAGCGCGGCGAACAGCCCGGCAGTAAAAACCTCTCCGGCGGCAGGCTTTATGGCTACGCCCTCGCCGACATTCTCCCTGATTTCCAGAAGACCGCGCCGCTCGAGCGCCTTATCAACCGCGAACATTTTTCGTTACTGACCGCAGATGGCGGAACCACGCTTTGTGCACAGCATCCGGCGAGTGACTCATGGAGCGTATTGCGCGCCCGCTTCGATCCGTGGCTTGCAGCGCAGGCGGAAGCGGAAGGTGCTCAGCTGTTGTGCAATGTCACGGTTGAAACGCTGCTGCGGGAGCATGGCCGCATCGCGGGCATTAACTGTGAAGGCGAAACGCTGCGGGCAAAAGTCGTTGTGCTGGCGGAAGGCGCAAACAGCCTGCTTGCCGAACAGGCGAATCTCGCTCCTCGCCCTTCTCCTGAGACCATGGCGCTCGGTATCAAAGAAACGCTCGCCCTCGACGACACGCGGATTCAGGAGCGATTTCATATCGAAAACAACGAAGGTGCAGCGTGGCTGTTCAGCGGACAGATTTGCGGCAGTAAGCCTGCGGGTGCGTTTCTGTATACCAACCAGCAGTCACTGTCGCTCGGCATTGTTGCCCCACTGGCCTCGCTGCGCTGCGCACCCGGTTCAGCCTCTTCGCTGCTGGCAAAACTCAAGCATCACCCGACTCTACGCCCGCTGATTCGCGATGCCGAAACGCTGGAATATGGCGCACATCTGGTGCCTGAAGGCGGCATGAACAGCGTGCCGTTGCAGCGTGCGGGTGAAGGCTGGCTGCTGGTTGGCGATACGCTGCGCACCTGCATCAACACCGGCGTCACGGTCAGGGGAATGGACACCGCCATCCTTAGCGCGCAGGCCGCAGCCCGAACGCTGGCGGCGCATTTTCAGCAGCCGGATAAGCCGCTGCAAACCTTGTATGACAGCGAGCTACAGCGCAGCGCACTCTGGCAGCAGCTTCAGCGCTATCGCGATGTGCCAGACCTGCTTCAAAGCGAAAGCTGGTATCGCCACTGGCCGGAATTCAGCCAGGCCGTCATGCGGGATCTGACTCGCGTCGATGCCAGCGCTAACCCGCCGCTGTGGCAAATCCTGTTCCGCCACGCGCGTCGCTTCGGATTCACCCGATTGAGTCGCGATCTTCTGAGGAGCCTGCGATGTCTGTAAACGAAAGCCTTACGCGCAACTGCTACCATCCCGCCGGTGAGGCGCACATTGCGCTCCAACCATCTCTTAGCGAAGAGCAGATTGCCCTGCTGGAAAAGATTTGTCCGGCCGGGTTGTTTCAGCGCGACGCGGCTGGCAAGGTAGACGTGCACTTTCAGGGTTGCCTGGAGTGCGGCTGCTGTCGGCTGGTGGCCGGTGACGCCGCCCTTGCTGAGTGGCGCTATCCCCTCTCTGGCTGCGGGTTGACCCTGCGTTTTGGCTAATACATCTAAGGATTTCGAGTGTCGCTACTTCACCTGCTGAGACAGAACCCGGTTATCGCCGCGGTAAAAGACAACGCCAGCCTGCAGCTGGCCATCGCCTCCGAATGCCAGTGTATTTCCGTGCTCTACGGCAACATTTGCACCATCACCGGGATCGTCCAGAAGATTAAGCAGGCCGGGAAAATCGCCTTTATCCACGTTGATTTACTGGAAGGCGCGTCAAATAAGGAAGTGGTGATTCAGTTTCTCAAGCTGGTGACTCAGGCCGACGGCATTATCAGCACCAAGCCCAATATGCTGAAAGCCGCGCGTGCAGAGGGCTTTTTCTGCATTCACCGCCTGTTTATCGTCGACTCAATTTCATTTCACAACATCGACAAACAGGTGGCGCAATCGAACGCGGACTGCATTGAAATCCTGCCCGGCTGTATGCCGAAGGTGCTGAGCTGGGTAACGGAAAAGGTGCGCCAGCCGCTGATTGCCGGTGGCCTGGTGTGCGATGAGGAAGATGCCCGCAATGCGATTGAGGCGGGCGTACTGGCGCTCTCTACCACCAATACCGACGTCTGGAAGCTGGCTAAATCTCTGAACTGACGCAGGCCACCAGCGCCTCCAGCACTTGTTCTGCCTCCCCGACGATCCCGACATCCGCCGCAGCAAAAACCGGCGCGTCGGGATCGTGATTGATCGCGACAATAAATTGGCTCTGCGCCACGCCCGCCATAAAGGCGGAGGCCCCGGAGGCTCCGGCAATCAGGCAAACCTCCGGCGCAATGCTCTGTCCGGAAATCCCAAGCATGCGCTGCTCGTCACAGTGACCCGCCATCACACGCTGACGGGTAAAGCCGATCTCCGCTTTAAGCTTTTCCGCCAGACTGGCAACGGTCCGATCCATCGCCCCCTGCCCGGCTGCCAGCACAACACGAGCCGACTGCAGGGGATGCTCAGATTTGCTGAGGATCTCCGGCGGCGGCAGCTCTCCGGAAACAGGTATCGGGGCCAGCACTTTGACGGATGTATTCGCAGGGAAAATAGCCTGCTGACGCGGAAACTCTGCCGCTATGGATAAGCAAAGGGGATAACGCTCAGGCTTCAACGTGGCCGTCAGTGCATTACCGTAAACGGCTTTCGTCACCGTTCGGGCTTCGCTGTTAACGCCCAGCGCCAGGCAAATCGCACTGCCCTGTAGCCGCCACGCCAGGCGGGTTGCCAGCTCATTCCCTTCAGGTGAAGAAGGAAACAGGATCAGATCGGGTGAGACCGGGAGACATTCAGCCTCCAGCGTCGCCAGCCGCGATTCCACCGAAGCATTCTGCGTTCGCCAGCACAGCTGCGGCGACAGCGCATTTTGCGCCAGAAAGTCAGCCAGCTGCCCTTCGTCTTCAGGCTGTAGCGCCACAACAGCAATTTTCACAGCGTTATCCTTTCAGCCAGATAGTCATCCCACAGCCGCTTTGCCGCCTGGGGCGCAGGGCCGTCAATAATGGTGCCACTACGTCGGGTTATCTGTCGTTCCAGAGACAGGCAGGTTATTTCAGCGGCATCAGAAGGTTCACAGACGATCTGCTCTACGTCGACTTTCGCCGCCGCAAGCCTTGCGCGCATGCCCGGCACCCGCAGCGCCAGCTGGCTGCGGTTTTGCACTCTTAACACCGCAGGCTGCTGCACGCACCAGCGGCTACGCTGGCGCAGGTCCTCACATTCAACGATAAATCCTTCCCCGTCGACGCCAAGCCCGCAAACCGAAGATAAACAAGGCCAGCCGAGCATTTCCGCCAGCAGCCAAGCGGTCTGCCCGTTCTGCCCTTCGCTGCTCTGGCACCCGAGCAGCACGAGCCCGGCATTCTGTGCTCTGACCTGCGCCGCCAGCTGCCGGGCAATATAAACCGGCGAGAAGCGAGTATCTTCGCGAGAAAGTAATAACGTCTGGCGTGCAAAGCCCAGCGCCGCCATGTTGCGCAGAGCAGGAAGTGCCCGTTCATCACCGAGCGTCACGGCACTCAGCACGAGGGCCGGATTGACCTCACGCGCCTGTAGCATCAGCTCCGCCGCCCCCTGCTCGTCGTTCCCCATCAGTATTCGCATCAGCCTGCGATCGGGGCCGGTTCCGCTGCACGCGGCAGCCTGCCAGTCGCTTTCCGCGAGCATCGACAGATCCGGTTCGGCCTTAAACGCCAACAGTATGTTCATCGACCTTTCCCTGCGGCTTCGGTGGAAGCCCGGCTGCCTCCACCAGCGATAAATTTCGGGTTTCCGGTGCCCAAAGCACTGACACCACCAGCCCGACCAGCAGTACCACCACCAGAATCAGCAAGGTATTGCACATTCCCCAGGAGAGCAGCGCCATCGGCAAACAGCCAGTGGCAATAGCCGCCCCCAGACGGCTCATCGCCGTGGCAAAGCCCACGCCCAGCGAACGAATATCCGTCGGGAAACTCTCAGCGGGCAGGATGCCGACCAGATTGCTTGCCGCCGAAATCGCGGTGCTGAACAGAACAAACAGCAGCAGGATCAGCGTGCTGTTGCTGGCCGGAGTAAACGCCAGCGCCGTGAGCGTCAGCGCCAGAAACAGAAAACTGCCGATCAGGAACTGACGCCGTGAAAGCGACCAGGTCAGCACCAGGCCGAGCAGCGCGCCGACGATCAGCAGGCAGTTAAGGATCAGGCTGGCGGTCAGCGCATCTTCCAGCCCGATGGTCTGGGCGATGGTTGGCAGCCAGGTGTAAATGACGAACCACGGCACCACCAGACAGATAAAGAACAGGCTGTTAAACGCCGTTCGCCGCCAGTAGCGGGCGGAAAAGAGCGTGCTGATGTGGCGGGTCGTCACGCCGGAAATTTCATCGCCGGGAAGTACGTTCGCGCCAAGAAAGCGGCGGACGACGGCGTGGGCTTCATTAATACGCCCTTGCCGCATCAGCCAGCGGGGTGATTCCGGCGTGCCCATGCGCAGCAGCGTTATTGCCAGCGCGGGGAGCGACGCAGACGCCAGAAGCCAGCGCCAGGCTTCGGGTTCGCTGTTGATCCAGTGATGCCCGGCAACGCTCGCCAGCACATACCCCAGCGTCCAGACCACGCTGAATGCCCCCAACAGCATGCCGCGATAGCGCTTAGGCGAAAACTCCGCCAGTAGCGTATGCCCTACCGAGTAGTCGCCGCCGAGGCCAAAACCAATCAGCATACGCAGGAAGATCAGCTGCTCCGGCGAGGTGACAAAAAATTGTAAGAAGGAAGCCAGGGCGATCAGCAAAAAGCTGAAGGTGAAGATGCGCTGGCGACCAATGTGATCGGAGATCCAGCCGAGGATCAGGCTACCGAGAAACAGGCCAAACAGCGCCGAGCCGCCGATCAGCCCTTCCAGCATCGGCGTCAGATTCATTTGTGACTGGAGCGGAATGATGGCATAGCCAATGACGCCCAGCACATAGCCGTCGGTCAGATGCGCACCAAAGGTGAGGCCGGCAATGCGCCAGTGAAAGCGGGTTAGCGGCAGATCGTCCATTCGTACAGGTGACGCGCTCATAGCTCCCCCTCAGGAAAAAAGACGGCTTCCCCATGGGAGAAGCCTTTATAGTGATTATTTTTCAATCGGATAGATAGTCCCGGTGTTCATGATGCCGTTCGGGTCAAACTGCTTCTTCAGCCCTTCCAGCAGCGCCCAGGCGGTGCCGTGCTCCGCTTTGGCCCAGTGCACGCGGTGCTTGCCGATACCGTGGTGGTGAACCATCGATCCGCCGAGGTTGATCGTCTCCTCGCAGATGATTTTGTTCAGTGGGTTGTGGTACTTGTCGATCTCTTCTTCTGGTTTGCAGTCCACCACGTTGTAGTCGTAAACGAAGTACATATTGGTGCCGTTGATGTAGCTGTGAGAAGAGTGGCCGCCCAGCATGGTGATGTCGTCGGCGTGCGGGAACTCGGTGCGGATACGGTGGATCACGCGCTCGTAAATCTGATGAATGCTGCTCCAGTCGCCTGAAACTTCCGTGGTAAAGCCCATGTTGCCGGTTTTGAGGATCTGCACGCGCTCAGCAGCCACTTTCTCCGGACCCCAGTTCAGGTTGTTGAACCAGTTTTCGATGAGCTTGCTGTCCACGCGAGTGCACTGCGGATAGCGGGCAACAATCTCGGCAATCCCTTCGCCAGTCGCTTTCGCTATACGTGGATTGCCCTCGGCCATAAAGATGAGCACGCATTTGCCATCGGCAAAATGGGTGAAGTGCTGCGTGCCGTCTTCGGCGTCGTACAGGCGAGCGATAGACGGACGGTAACCCTCGACCATCACTTCTCGCAGGATGTCGAAACCAACCTTCATATCGTCAAGAATATAGCCGTAGAAGAGGTTGTTTTCCGGGGTATATTTGAAAATTTTCACTGTCACTTCCGTGATGTAGCACAGCGCCCCTTCGTTGCCGATGATGATGTGGCGGATGTCCGGCCCGGCGGCGCGGCGCGGCACGTTTTTGATGCGGGTGATGGTGCCATCCGGCAGCACGGCTTCAAGCCCGACCACCATGTCTTCAATCGCGCCATAGAGCGTGGAGAACTGGCCGATACTGCGGGTTGCGACCAGGCCGCCCATCTGCGCCAGCGGTTTTGACTGCGGTGAATGGCCCGTGGTGTAGCCTTTGGCGCGCAGGGCATTTTCCAGAATTTCCAGCGGCACGCCGCACTGCGCGGTGGCCTGCATATTTTCGATATCAATATCGATGATTTTGTTCATCCCGGAGCCGTCGAGCACCAGCGAGTTTTTAACCACCGTTTCGAGCCCGCCTTCCGTTGCGGATGCCCCGGTGCGCGGCACGCCGTTAATCTTATGTTGATTCATAAACGCCAGCACCTGGGAAACCTGCTGAGTGGAGCCCAGTTTGACTACTGCGGCCGGCAGCGGCAGCGTGAACACGCCGTGGATATCGGCAAATTTTCTGAAGCGGTCAACGCTGTTTTTCTTCAGGATGTTTTCATCGGTAACAACACGCTCCGGACCAACAATTTCTTTTACCTGTTCAACAATCGCTTCGCGGGATAAAGACATAACGTTTCCTTTCTGATTTAAAGTAAAAATGGCAGGAACCACCCTATTCAGCAGGCAATATCGCTTAAGAATAACCTTAATTAGCGGACTAAATATCCACCATCAACGACTAATAAATGACCATTGACATAATCAGAAGCGCGGCTGGAAAGATAAACCATCGCTCCCATTAAATCCTGCGTATCTCCCCAGCGATTAGCAGGAATATGATCCAGAACGCGCTGGTTAGTTTCCGGATTACTGCGCGTGGCCGTTGTGATTTCGGTTGCGTAATATCCAGGTGCAATCCCGTTGACCTGAATATTGTATTGACCTAATTCATCACAATAAGCTTTGGTGAAACCAGCGAGTGCATGTTTGGTTGCGGAATAAGCAGGCGACCATTGCCCACCCAAATACGAAAATAGAGAACAGATATTAATAATTTTCCCGTGCTTTTGCGGGATCATGATTTTTGCCGCTTCGTGGCTGAGTTCAAATGCCGCCGTCAGGTTGACGTCAATCATCGGATCCCAGTCGGCGCGGCCAAAATCCAGTACCTTATTGAGCTTACAAATCCCGGCGTTATTGACGAGGATATCAACGGTGCCAAAGCGTTCACAGCAGGCAGCGATAATCTTGCGTGGCGCACCTTCAGCGGTAATGTCGACCTGCATGAATTCGACCTGTACGCCCTGCTGCTCAATCAGCTCGCGGGTTTCGCCGTTGTCTTTGATGAAGCTTGGGATAAACAGATTCGCTCCGGCTTTCGCCAGCGCCATGGCAAACGCCTGACCCAGACCGCTGTTGCCACCGGTAACGATGGCCGTTTTTCCCTTCAGGGAGAAGAAATCCATTGAAAATGCATTAAGCGATTCGATAGACATGATTTGGCTCCACAATCCTTTAGGCAAAAAAAAAGAAAGGCAACTTCCCCCGCTTAGAGGGAAGTCACCTTTCTCATATTCTCTGGTAACTGGGCATAATTTTTAGCATAGCCACTTAGTCGCGAATGTGATGAGCTTCACAGAGCTGGGTTTCGCTCATTCAAATTCAGTAATCATAAGAAGCGTGATTATTCTCACACTCAAGCCAGCCTGAACATGTTATTTGTTATGCCAATTACTAGAGCCCATGAGAAAAGTAATCCACCTGCAAAGGCGGCTTACTTTTCTCTTTTTTTTGTTTGTTTTCCGTCCAGATAACACGAGAGAACGATATGCAAAAATCATCATATCGCCGTTGGATAACCCTCGCCATTATAAGCTTTAGCGGCGGCGTCAGTTTTGACCTGGCTTATTTACGGTATATTTACCAAATCCCCATGGCAAAATTTATGGGATTCAGCAATACCGAAATAGGGTTAATAATGAGTACTTTCGGAATAACCGCAATTATTCTTTATGCCCCCAGCGGTGTGATTGCCGATAAATTTTCTCACCGTAAAATGATCACCTCTGCGATGATCGTGACCGGCCTGCTTGGCCTGCTGATGGCTACCTATCCCCCGCTCTGGGTGATGCTGCTCATTCAGGTGGCTTTTGCCATTACCACTATTTTGATGCTGTGGTCGGTGTCCATCAAGGCAGCCTCGATGCTTGGCGACAGCACGGAACAGGGCAAAATCATGGGCTGGATGGAAGGCCTGCGCGGCGTGGGCGTGATGTCGCTGGCGGTGTTCACCATGTGGGCTTTTTCCCGCTTTGCGGCCGATGACCCGAACAGCCTGAAGACGGTGATTTTGATCTACAGCGTGGTCTACATTCTGCTGGGGATCCTCTGCTGGTTCTTCGTCGCCGACGGCGTGGAACCGCACAATGCAGAAAGCAACGTACAGAAAAAAAGCTTCCAGCTGAGCGATATCCTTTCCGTACTGCGCATCACCACCACCTGGTACTGCAGCCTGATTATCTTTGGCGTGTACACCATCTACGCCATCCTTAGCTACTCCACCAACTATCTGACCGAGATGTACGGCATGTCGCTGGTTGCGGCGAGCTATATGGGGATTGTGATTAACAAAATTTTCCGCGCCTTTTGCGGCCCGCTGGGCGGTCTGATTACGACCTACAGCCGGGTGAAATCACCGACGCGCGTAATTCAGCTTCTCTCCATCGTCAGTGCCCTGACGCTGGTAGCCCTGCTGGTGACCAATAACAACCCTCAGTCTGTTGTCATCGGTATTGGCCTGATTCTGCTGCTCGCTTTTACCTGTTACGCCTCACGCGGGCTTTATTTCGCCTGCCCGGGCGAGGCCAGAACGCCGACCTTTATCATGGGTACCACCGTCGGGATTTGCTCGGTAATCGGCTTTCTGCCTGACGTATTTGTGTATCCCATCGTTGGCCACTGGCAGGACACGCTGCCCGCAGCGGAAGCCTACCGCAATATGTGGCTGATGGGCCTGGGCGCAGTCTGCATGGTTATCGTCTTTACTTTCCTGTTGTTCAGGAAAATCCGCGCCGCTGGCCAGGAAACGAAAAATGTAGCGTCACTGGCTGCAGAAAGCGCTGGCGAGTGACGGTGGCAATTTAAAGGAGAAGGACAATGTCTGAGAAATACATCATTGGAATTGATGGCGGAAGTCAGAGTACCAAAGTTGTGATGTACGACCTGAAAGGCAACGTAGTCTGTGAAGGTAAAGGGCTACTGCAGCCCATGTACACGCCGGATGCGGATACGGTAGAGCACCCGGACGACGATCTCTGGACCTCATTGTGCGCCGCCGGAAAAGATTTGATGCGCCAGTTTGGCGGAAGCCCGGAAAACATCGTCGGCATCGGTTTAGGCTCCATTCGCTGCTGCCGCGCGTTGTTAAAAGCGGACGGCACGCCCGCCGCGCAGCTCATCAGCTGGCAGGACTCTCGCGTGACGCGGCCTTATGAACACACAAATGACGAAGTGGCTTACGTCACCTCTTTCTCCGGCTATCTTTCCCACCGCCTGACCGGCGAGCGTAAGGACAATATCGCCAACTACTTCGGTCAATGGCCGGTGGACTACAAAACCTGGAGCTGGAGCGAAGACCCGGCCGTCTTCGAGAAATTTAATATTCCGCGGACAATGCTTTTTGATGTGCAAATGCCGGGCACGGTGTTGGGTCACATCACATCGGAAGCGTCTAAAGCAACGGGCTTCCCGCAAGGGCTGCCGGTGGTATGCAGCACCAGCGATAAAGCCGTAGAAGCCCTGGGTGCGGGTTTGCTTGACGATGAAACAGCGGTCATTTCGCTCGGCACCTATATTGCCCTGATGATGAACGGCAAGACGTTACCAAAAGATCCGCAGGCTTACTGGCCGATTATGTCCTCCATTCCGGAAACATTACTCTACGAAGGCTACGGCATTCGTAAAGGCATGTGGACCGTCAGCTGGCTACGCGACATGCTGGGCGAATCACTGATTCAGGATGCGCAAGCGCAAGGCATTTCGCCAGAGGATTTGCTCAACCAAAAAGCCAGCCACGTCCCGCCAGGATGCGACGGACTGATGACCGTTCTCGACTGGCTGACCAACCCGTGGGAGCCGTACAAGCGCGGGATCATGATTGGCTTTAACGCCACGATGGACTACGCGTGGATTTACCGCTCCATCCTTGAGAGCATCGCGCTGACGCTGAAAAATAACTACGACAGCATGACGAGTGAAATGCAGCAGCAGGCTAAGCAGGTGATCATCACCGGCGGTGGCTCCAACAGCGACCTGTTTATGCAGATTTTTGCCGACGTCTTCAACATGCCAGCGCGGCGCAATGCGATCAACGGCTGCGCCAGCCTGGGGGCGGCGATCAATACGGCAGTGGGTCTTGGCCTGTATCCGTCGTATCAGAAAGCGGTCGATAATATGGTTCGGGTAAAAGATGTCTTTACCCCCGTTGCCACCCATGCCGCTCGCTATGAGGCAATGAATAAGGGGATCTTTAAAGATCTGACCAAACACACCGATCCGATTCTGAAAAAATCGTACGAAGTGTTCCACGGAGATTTAAGCAAGGTGGATGCAATTCAGAGCTGGTCGAACGCGTGAGCTTATGCAGAGTGCCCGGTGGCGAATTGCCGGGTGCGCAAGCTTACCCGGCCTACGATTCAGGATTTTCCAGGGCCCGGCAATGCGCTGCCGGGCTTTTTTTCGTCAGGCAATATTCAGGTATTTGTGCGTCTGCATCGACAAACGCCAGTTGCGGGCAATGCAGGTTTCAATGCACAGGCGCGTCGCGTCATCCTTCTGGCTGATCGGCTGCAGGGCAATCACGCGCTGTTTTTCGTCAGTTAACGTTTCCAGCAGTTCATCCAGCGCTTCGATATCACGCACGCGGCCAACCGGGTGCTTAATTTCATCCGCGCGATGTAGCGCCTGAGACAAGACTTCGTATCCGCCGCGCATATTCACCTTCGGCGATACGGTCACCCATGTCGCGTGGGAGCAGCGCACTTCGTGAGTACCGCTGGTTTCAATCTGGCAGCTGTAGCCGTTCTGTTCGAGCAGGGTAGTCAGCGGGGTTAAATCATGGATACACGGCTCACCGCCGGTGATGACCACGTGGCGCGCCGTCCAGCCCTGACGGCTGATGGCGGTCAGCAAATCGTCTGGCGTACCCGCGCCCCATTTGTCGCTCTCTTTGGTTTTCGCCAGAATGCTGAACAAAGAGACTTCCCGATCTTCCAGCATCTCCCAGGTATGTTTGGTATCACACCACGCACAGCCAACCGGGCATCCCTGTAAGCGAATAAAAATGGCAGGCACGCCGGTGAAGTAACCCTCGCCTTGCAGGGTCTGGAACATTTCGTTAATCGGGTACTGCATAGTCGTCTCTGTGAAAGGTGTAAACGGTAAGTATCGCAGAAGATAGCGTTGAGGTCATGTGCGGGAGCTGCTTCATGGCGGAAACAAAAAACCCGCCGAAGCGGGTTTTTATTAAGAACCAAAGTCAGTTTTACTGACCTTTGATCTCTTTACGACCGTTGTAAGGTGCTTTTTCGCCCAGCGCTTCTTCGATACGGATCAGCTGGTTGTACTTAGCAACACGGTCAGAACGGCTCATGGAACCGGTTTTGATCTGGCCTGCTGCAGTACCTACCGCCAGATCAGCGATGGTTGCATCTTCGGTTTCACCGGAACGGTGAGAGATGACAGCGGTGTAGCCAGCGTCTTTCGCCATCTTGATTGCAGCCAGAGTTTCGGTCAGGGAACCGATCTGGTTGAATTTGATCAGGATAGAGTTAACAATGCCTTTCTCGATGCCTTCTTTCAGGATCTTGGTGTTGGTTACGAACAGATCGTCACCCACCAGCTGGATTTTGTCGCCCAGTACTTTGGTCTGGTATGCGAAACCAGCCCAGTCAGACTCGTCCAGGCCATCTTCGATGGAGACGATTGGGTACTGTTTGGTCAGGTCTTCCAGGAAGTGAGTGAACTCTTCAGAGGTGAACGCTTTGTTGCCTTCGCCAGCCAGAACGTATTTACCGTCTTTGTAGAATTCAGACGCTGCACAGTCCATCGCCAGAGTGATGTCTTTGCCCAGCTCGTAGCCTGCTGCTTTAACCGCTTCAGCGATAACAGCCAGCGCTTCTGCGTTGGAACCCAGGTTTGGCGCGTAGCCACCTTCGTCACCCACAGCCGTGTTCATACCTTTAGCTTTCAGAACTTTAGCCAGGTTATGGAACACTTCAGAACCCATACGTACCGCTTCTTTCAGGGATTTCGCGCCAACTGGCTGAATCATGAATTCCTGAATATCAACGTTGTTGTCTGCGTGCTCACCGCCGTTGATGATGTTCATCATCGGAACCGGCATGGAGTATTTGCCCGGGGTGCCGTTCAGCTCAGCGATGTGTTCGAACAGCGGCTGACCTTTAGAAGCTGCAGCCGCTTTGGCGTTTGCCAGAGACACAGCCAGGATTGCGTTAGCGCCGAAGTTAGATTTGTTTTCAGTACCGTCCAGATCGATCATGATCTTGTCGATGCCAGCCTGATCTTTGGCATCTTTGCCAAGGATAGCCTGAGCAATTGGGCCGTTTACCGCGCCAACTGCTTTCAGTACGCCTTTACCCATGAAGCGGGATTTGTCGCCATCACGCAGCTCCAGCGCTTCGCGGGAACCGGTAGATGCACCTGACGGCGCAGCAGCCATACCGACGAAACCACCTTCCAGGTGTACTTCGGCTTCAACAGTCGGGTTACCACGGGAGTCGATGATTTCACGACCGATGACTTTAACGATTTTGGACATTAGGTTTTCCTCAGTACAAGTTAAACTAAAACTCCAGACAAACAGCGCCCCAACCAGGGGCGCTGCCGTTCTAACTTTTTTACTTCGCCTGACGCTTCTGGTATTCGCTGGCGGCTTTCACGAAGCCTGCAAACAGCGGATGCCCGTCACGCGGCGTAGAAGTAAACTCCGGATGGAACTGACAGGCGACGAACCACGGATGATTCGGCACCTCGATGATCTCGACCAACTGATCATCCCCGGAACGGCCCGCAACGCGCAGGCCCGCAGCTTCAATCTGTTTCAACAGCATATTGTTGACTTCGTAGCGGTGACGGTGACGCTCGGTGATAGTCTCTTCGCCGTACATCTTGCGAACCAGGCTGTCGTCGCTGAGCTGGCAGGCCTGAGCCCCCAGACGCATGGTGCCGCCGAGATCGCTTTTCTCAGTACGCACTTCGACATTCCCGTCTTCGTCACGCCATTCGGTGATAAGGGCCACAACCGGGTACTTACAGTCTGGCACAAATTCCGTCGAGTTGGCGTTTTCCATCCCGGCTACGTGACGAGCGAACTCAATCAATGCAACCTGCATACCCAGGCAAATGCCGAGGTAAGGAATATTGTTTTCACGCGCATAGCGTGCGGTCGCGATCTTACCTTCAACACCGCGGTAGCCGAAGCCGCCAGGGATCAGAATGGCGTCCAGATCTTTCAGAATTTCTACGCCGCGGGTTTCAACATCCTGCGAATCGATAAGCTTGATGTTGACGGAGACGCGGTTCTTCAGACCACCGTGCTTCAGCGCTTCAATCACGGACTTATAGGCATCCGGCAGCTCAATGTACTTGCCGACCATACCAATCGTGACTTCACCTGCCGGGTTAGCTTCTTCGTAGATAACCTGTTCCCATTCTGACAGATTGGCTTCCGGACAGTTCAAGCTGAATCGTTTACAAATATAATCGTCCAGGCCCTGTGATTTCAACAGGCCCGGGATTTTATAAATGGAATCGACGTCTTTCATCGAAATAACGGCTTTTTCTGGAACGTTACAGAACAAAGCAATTTTTGCACGCTCGTTGGCCGGTACGGCGCGATCGGAGCGGCAGATCAGAATGTCTGGCTGAATACCGATGGAGAGCAGCTCTTTCACGGAGTGCTGAGTCGGCTTGGTTTTGACTTCACCCGCCGCGGCCAGGTAAGGCACCAGAGTCAGGTGCATGAACAGCGCATGTTCACGACCGATATCCACGGCCAGCTGGCGAATCGCTTCGAGGAACGGCAGGGATTCGATATCACCTACGGTACCGCCGATTTCTACCAGCACCACGTCATGACCTTCACCGCCCGCAAGTACGCGTTCTTTAATGGCATTGGTGATGTGCGGGATAACCTGAACGGTTGCGCCCAGGTAATCGCCACGGCGCTCTTTGCGCAGGACGTCAGAGTAGATACGGCCAGTGGTGAAGTTGTTGCGGCGAGTCATTTTGGTGCGAATGAAACGCTCGTAGTGACCCAGGTCCAGGTCAGTTTCAGCGCCGTCTTCAGTAACGAACACTTCCCCGTGCTGGATAGGACTCATGGTGCCCGGATCGACGTTGATGTACGGATCCAGTTTCATCATGGTCACGTTAAGGCCACGGGCTTCGAGGATGGCTGCGAGGGAGGCGGCTGCAATGCCTTTACCCAGAGAGGATACGACCCCGCCGGTCACAAAAATATAGTTCGTTGTCATGCTGAACCTGAGAAGTTAGGTTGGAATGATGGAATAACCAGGACGGGAAAGTAGTATACCCGAACACGGCGAGCGCTACAAACATTCATTCTTCGCCTCCATTCCCAGGCTCAAGCAAGATAAGGAGTGAGAAAATAGCCCCTTTTGGGTAAATGTTTTTGACGCAAATCAAGCGCTTGTCATTTTAAAAATCACACAAATCGCGCTTGATCGCAAAAAAGTGTTAGAGATCAGTTTCCTGCCGTTTTACCTCCTGCCACACGCTTTCCATCGCTTCGAGGTCAATTCCGGTCATTTCCAGGCCTCGCGCGGCAACAATCCGTTCTACTTCCCGGAAACGACGCTCGAATTTGAGGTTGGCTTTTTGTAACGCCGTCTCGGCTTTGACGCCTAAATGGCGGGACAGATTGACCGTTGCGAACAGCAGGTCGCCCATCTCCTCTTCGAGCTTTGCTTCGTCAATGACGGCCTGTTTGGCCTCGTGTATCACTTCGTCGATCTCTTCGTAGACTTTGTCGAGCACCGGGCCAAGCGACGTCCAGTCGAAGCCCACGGCAGAGACGCGCTTCTGGATTTTATGGGAACGCATCAGCGCAGGCAGGCTGTGCGGAATATCGTCGAGCGCCGAGTGCTGAGCTTTTTCGGCACGTTCAGCACTTTTAATGGCTTCCCAGCGTTCCAGCACTTCCGCGCTGTTGCCCGCGGTCGCATCGCCAAAGATATGCGGATGGCGACGTTCGAGCTTGTCGCTGATGGCGGCGCAGATATCATCGAAGTTAAAGCGCCCTTCCTCCTGCGCCATCTGCGCGTAGAACACCACCTGGAACAGCAGATCGCCAAGCTCGCCACGCAGGTCGTCAAAATCTTCACGGCTGATGGCGTCCAGCACTTCGTAGGTTTCTTCGAGGGTGTATGGCGCGATGGTGGCGAAAGTCTGCTCTTTGTCCCACGGACAGCCGTTTTCCGGGTCTCGCAGACGCTTCATGATGCCGAGCAGGCGGTCGATTTGATTCATTTTTATATCCTGATGAAAAAGAACGTAGCCCCGGCAAGCAGTGCGCCGCCGGGGAAAATGCCGGATGGCGGCAACACCTGATCCGGCCTACGAAAAATTATGCGCTCATCCGCCGTGCAGACGGCGAGCGTCAATCACGTCCGGTACCTGGTTCAGCTTGCCAAGCACGCGGCCCAGCACCTGCAGGTTGTAGATTTCGATGGTCATGTCGATAGTGGCCAACTGCTGCTTCGTATCGCTGCGGCTGGCCACGCCCAGCACGTTAACCTTCTCGTTGGCGAGGATCGTGGTGATATCACGCAACAAGCCGCTGCGATCGTTGGCCTGTACGCGGACCACCAGCGAATACCCGGCAGAGTAGCTTTCGCCCCAGACGGCATCCACAATGCGTTCCGGCGCGTGGGATTGCAGTTCCACCAGCTGGTCGCAGTCGGCACGATGCACGGAGATCCCGCGCCCCTGGGTGATAAATCCGACGATTTCATCGCCCGGAATGGGCTGGCAGCAGCGCGCAATATGGTGCATCAGATTGCCCACGCCTTCCACGACCACGCGCCCGTCGTCTTTCTTGCGATTCTGCTGCGGGTTGTAAGTTTTCTGCTGAAGCTGCTTCAGCGCTGCCGCGTCCTGCTCCGCCGCGCTCGGCTTGTTGAACTGGCCCTGCAGGAAGTTCACCATCTGATTGAGGCGAATATCGCCGCCGCCAATCGCCGCCAGCAGCTCGTCCAGTTCATTGAAGTTGTAGCGCGGCAGCAGGTGCTTCTCGGCTTCCTTCAGGTTGATGCCGAGGCGTTCCAGCTCGTCGTCAAGGATCTGGCGGCCGGCGAGAATGTTTTTATCGCGATCCTGTTTGCGGAACCAGGCGTGAATTTTCGAGCGCCCGCGGCTGGTGGTAACGTAGCCAAGGTTCGGATTCAGCCAGTCGCGGCTTGGGTTCGGCTGCTTCTGGGTGATGATTTCAATCTGATCGCCCATCTGCAGCTGGTAGGTGAACGGCACGATACGCCCGCTGATTTTCGCTCCAATACAACGGTGACCGACATCGCTGTGGATATGGTAGGCAAAATCGAGCGGCGTGGAGCCCGCAGGCAAGTCCACTACGTCGCCTTTCGGGGTAAAGACGTACACCCGATCGTCGAATACCTGGCTGCGCACTTCGTCGAGCATTTCGCCCGAATCCGCCATCTCTTCCTGCCAGGCAATCAGCTTACGCAGCCACGCGATACGATCTTCGTGACCGCGAGCGCCGCTGGAAGCCGCGCCCTCTTTGTATTTCCAGTGCGCCGCCACGCCAAGCTCAGACTCTTCGTGCATCTGACGGGTACGGATCTGAATTTCGACCGTTTTACCACCCGGCCCTAACACAACGGTGTGAATCGACTGGTAGCCGTTCGGTTTTGGGTTAGCGACGTAATCGTCGAACTCGTCCGGCAGATGGCGGAAATGGGTATGCACAATACCCAGCGCCGCATAGCAGTCCTGCAAACGCTCAGCAACGATGCGTACCGCACGCACGTCAAACAGCTCATCGAACTGCAAATGCTTCTTCTGCATTTTGCGCCAGATGCTGTAGATGTGTTTCGGTCGCCCGTAGACCTCGGCCTTCACGCCCTCTTCTTTGATGGAGGCGCGCAGCGTGCCGACGAACTCGTCGATGTAGTGCTCGCGGTCGATACGGCGCTCGTGCAGCAGTTTGGCGATGCGCTTGTACTCCGCCGGGTGCAGGTAGCGGAAGCAGTAATCCTCGAGCTCCCACTTCAGCTGACCGATACCGAGACGGTTCGCCAGCGGCGCGTAGATGTTGGTACATTCTTTTGCCGCCAGCACGCGCTCGTCTTCAGGCGCGTCCTTCACTTCACGTAGATGCGCAATGCGCTCGGCAAGCTTGATGACCACGCAGCGGAAATCGTCGACCATCGCCAGCAGCATGCGGCGCACGTTATCGACCTGCTCCGAAGAGACAGAATCATTGTGGGTCGCTTTCAGCTGGCGAATAGCAGCCATGTCGCGCACGCCGTGAATCAGCGTGACGATGGATTTGCCGGCGCTCGCTTCCAGCGTCTCTTCGCTGACCACATCGCCGACCACGAGCGGGAACAACAACGCAGCCCGCAGGGAATCGATATCCATGTTCAGCATAGAGAGGATTTCGACCATCTCGACGCCGCGCCACAGCAGCAGCTCCGCGTCAGGGTGATTGAGGGTTTGTTCGCGACAATAGGTCCATGTTTCGGCTAAGCGTTCACACGACTGCTGGCTGGAAATGCCCAGGCTTGCTATCCATTTAACCGGATCGAACTCCCCAGCTTTATTAAGATGTGCACTGCGTACCGCAACCATTGTCCTCTCCTTTAGGGCCGGGCCTGTCGGATTCGACAAGCCTTGATTCATTATTTGTGCTCAAACAGCACCATCGACTCCAGGTGCCCAGTGTGCGGGAACATGTCCAGCATTGCCAGACGCTGAATTTGATAGCCCGCCGCCAGCAGCACCTCGCTGTCTCGCGCCAGCGTCGCCGGGTTGCAGGAGACATAGACCACCCGTCTGGGGGCCAATTTTACGATATGCTGCATCACGCCCGGTGCGCCCGCCCGCGCAGGATCGAGTAAAATTTTGTCAAACCCGTTTTTCGCCCAGGCCTGCAGGGTGACATCTTCCTCGAGGTTTTCGTGAAAGAACGTCACATTGTGTAACGCGTTATGCTGTGCATTCTGCTGGCCTTTTTCGACCAGGGCAGGCACGCCTTCCACGCCAACCACGCTTGCGGCGCGTTTCGCCAGCGGCAGCGTAAAGTTGCCCATTCCGCAGAACAGATCCAGCACGCGATCTTCCGGCTGAACGTCCAGCCAGGCCAGCGCGGTCGTCACCATTTTCTGGTTCACGCCGTCATTTACCTGAATAAAGTCGCGCGGGCTGAACGTTAAGCGTAGCCCGTCTGAAGTGTACCAGGGCTGTTCTCCGCTAACCTGTTCAATGCTATCGCTTTGTGGTGCCAGCCACAGCGCAAGCTGGTGTGAATGCGAAAACTGTTCCAGTTTTGCTTTATCCGCAGCGCTTAGCGGTGCGGTATGGCGCAGCACCATCAGCGGGCCGTTGTCGGCCTGCACCAGCTCCACATGGCCGAGATGGCGTCCGCCGGCAAGTCCGCTCAGGCATTCGCGTACGGCGGGCAATAATGCCTCAAGAGCGGGCACCAAAACGGGGCACTGCGTCACATCTACGATATCGTTCGACCCGGCCTTGCGAAAACCCATCTGTAAGCGTTGGGTTTTTGGCTGGTAATTCAGGCTCAGACGAGCACGGCGGCGGTAGCCCCAGGGTTCGGCAGAGAGGAGTTCATCCACGTCCCGCTTCATCAGTCGCGCCAGTGCCGCCTGCTTGCTGCGCTGCTGTAGCGCGACGCTGGCATGCTGCTGCTGGCAGCCACCGCAGACGCCAAAATGCGGACAGCGGGGCTTTTCACGCTCCGGGCTGTCGCTAAGTCGACGTTTTACCTGCCCGCGCGCATACTGTTTTTTATCCTCAGCAATACGGATTTCCGCCCGCTCACCAGGCAATAATTCATTGATAAACAGTGTTTTTCCGTTGTGGCGCGCCACGCCCTGGCCGAAAGGATCCAGGTCGTTTACCGTTACGGTTATGATCTCGCGCGTCGTCACGCGGCGTTTTGCAGAGTAGAATTGCGCCATTCAGAGATTTTTCTCAAACGTAATGTATTAACCCTGATTCTCCCATAACGGACCTCCATGACCAACTACAGCCTTCGCGCGCGCATGATGATCCTGATTCTGGCTCCGACCGTGCTCATCGGTTTGCTGCTCAGCATCTTCTTTGTCGTTCACCGCTACCACGATCTGCAGCGTCAGCTGGAAGATGCCGGAGCCAGCATCATTGAGCCGCTCGCGGTATCCAGTGAATATGGCATGAACCTGCAAAACCGCGAGTCAATTGGGCAGCTAATTAGCGTCCTGCACCGCCGCCATTCGGACATCGTGCGGGCAATTTCGGTTTACGACGAACACAACCGGCTGTTTGTTACCTCGAATTACCATCTCGATCCGAGCGAACTCCAGCTGCCGAAGGGCGCGCCGCTCCCCCGCAAGTTAAACGTTCACCGCAGCGGCGATCTGATGATCCTGCGTACGCCTATCATTTCCGAAAGCTATTCACCGGATGAGTCGCCGTCGTCGGATGCCAAAACGCCGATCAATATGCTCGGCTACGTGGCGCTGGAGCTGGATCTGAGATCGGTTCGTCTGCAGCAGTACAAAGAGATTTTCATCTCCAGCGTGATGATGCTGTTCTGTATAGGCATCGCGCTGATATTCGGCTGGCGTCTGATGCGCGATGTCACCGGGCCAATACGCAATATGGTGAATACCGTCGACCGTATCCGGCGTGGTCAGCTCGACAGCCGCGTGGAAGGCTTCATGCTCGGCGAACTCGACATGCTGAAAAACGGCATCAACTCGATGGCGATGTCGCTTGCCGCCTATCACGAAGAGATGCAGCACAACGTCGACCAGGCGACCTCCGATCTGCGCGAAACCCTGGAGCAGATGGAAATCCAGAACGTCGAGCTGGATCTCGCCAAAAAGCGTGCCCAGGAAGCGGCGCGCATTAAATCTGAATTCCTCGCCAATATGTCGCATGAGCTGCGAACGCCGCTGAATGGCGTGATTGGCTTTACGCGCCTGACGCTGAAAACCGATCTCAACCCAACCCAGCGAGATCACCTCAATACCATTGAACGTTCAGCGCATAATCTGCTCTCCATCATCAACGACGTGCTGGACTTCTCGAAGCTGGAAGCGGGCAAGCTGGTGCTCGAAAGCATTCCGTTCCCGCTGCGCAATTCGCTGGATGAGGTTGTCACGTTGCTTGCTCACTCTGCCCACGATAAAGACCTTGAGCTGACGCTGAACATCAAAAACGACGTGCCGGATAACGTGATTGGCGACCCGCTGCGCCTGCAGCAGATCATTACAAACCTGGTCGGTAACGCGATTAAATTCACTGAAAACGGCAATATCGACGTGCTGGTAGAGAAGCGCTCGATGAGCCACAACAAAGCGCAGATTGAGGTACAGATTCGCGACACCGGCATCGGCATTCCTGAGCGCGATCAGTCCCGCCTATTCCAGGCCTTCCGTCAGGCAGACGCCAGCATTTCGCGACGTCATGGCGGTACCGGGCTGGGTCTTGTTATCACCCAGAAGCTGGTCAAAGAGATGGGCGGTGATATCTCCTTCCACAGCCAGCCGAACCGCGGCTCGACCTTCTGGTTCCATATCAATCTCGATCTGAACCCCAACGTGGCTTCCGATAGTCTGGCCACCGCGTGCCTGGCCGGGAAACGGCTGGCATACGTTGAAGCCAACGCTGCCGCGGCGCAGTCCACGCTGGATTTACTGGCGACTACGCCGCTGGACGTGGTTTATAGCCCGACCTTCTCCGCTTTACCGGAAGAGCGCTACGACATTCTCTTGATTGGGGTGCCCGTGTCCATGCGGGACCTTAGCCTTCACACCGATAAGCTTGAACGCGCCTATTCCATGTCCGATTTCCTCGTGCTGGGGCTCCCGTGTCATGCTCAGGTAAACGCCGAAGCGCTGAAAAAAGCGGGCGCTGCCGCCTGCCTGCTGAAGCCACTCACCGCCACTCGCTTATTGCCAGCGCTGACGGAGTATTGCCGGATTAACCAGACGCCGGAAGAAGCGATCCCTGCCGATTCGCGCCTCGGTATGTCAGTGATGGCGGTGGACGATAACCCGGCCAACCTGAAGCTTATCGGCGCCCTGCTCGAAGATCAGGTGCAAAACGTCGAGCTGTGCGACAGCGGCCTGCAGGCAATTGAGCGGGCGAAGCAGATGCAGTTCGACCTGATTTTAATGGACATTCAGATGCCGGATATGGACGGCATTCGCGCCTGTGAGTTGATTCACCAGCTGCCGCACCAGCAGCAAACACCGGTGATTGCGGTGACCGCACATGCCATGGCGGGCCAGAAAGAGAAGCTTCTGAGCGCCGGGATGAATGACTATCTGGCGAAGCCCATTGAAGAGAGCAAGCTGCATAACCTGCTGCTGCGCTACAAGCCAGGGATGAGCGCCCCGTCCGTTGAGGTTCCGGAATCGCATCCGCCGGTGAATATCGATACCACGTTCGACTGGGCGCTGGCGCTGCGTCAGGCAGCCAATAAGCAGGATTTGGCGCGGGATATGCTGCAAATGCTGGTGGAGTTCCTGCCGGAAATCCGCAACAAGGTGGAAGAACAGCTGGTGGGCGAAAAGCCGGAGGACCTGGTCGATGCCATCCATAAGCTGCACGGCAGCTGCGGCTACAGCGGCGTGCCGCGGCTAAAAAATCTGTGCCACCTGATTGAAGGCCAGCTGCGCAATGGTGCCTCGCCGGAAGATCTGGAGCCCGAGCTGCTGGAGCTGCTGGACGAGATGGACAACGTCGCCCGGGAAGCCCGCGAGATTTTGGGGTAATGTAAATTCACGGCTACCCTCTCCCTTTGGGAGAGGGGCAGCTCAATAAACTGACCCCATCCTGAGCACCGCCGCCACGTTGCGCGCCGTGCGTCTGACGTTCTCCTGCGCACCCGCCAGCGCGTCTTCAAGCGTACCCACCTGACAGAGCACGCTGAATACCGCATCCAGACCGTGCTGATGCACAACCTCAACGTCGTCGGTCAGGCTACCGGCAATGGCAATCACCGGGATGTTAAAACGCTTTGCCACTTTCGCGACGCCAACGGGAACCTTACCGTGAACGGTCTGGCTGTCGATTCGTCCTTCGCCGGTAATAACCAGCGTGGCGTCGGCCACCTTTTCCGCCAGCTGGAGCGCTTCGGTCACAATCTCAATGCCCGGGCGCAGCGTTGCGCCGCAAAAGGCAAACAGCGCGGCGCCCATACCGCCTGCCGCGCCCCCGCCTTCAAGGCGCAGTACATCAATATTTAAATCACGTTGAATAAGCGTGGCATAGTGCGTCAGCGCCGCATCCAGCCGCGGGATCATTTCCGCATTCGCGCCTTTTTGCGGCCCAAACACGGCCGTAGCGCCCTCTTTCCCCGTCAGCGGATTGGTGACGTCGCAGGCGACGTGAATGTGGCACTCTGCCAGGCGCGGATCCAGCCCGGAAAGCTCAATCTTTGCCAGCTGCTCCAGCCCTTCCCCTCCCGGCGGGATTGGCTGCTCATTTTCAGTCAGCAGCTTCACGCCTAACGCCTGCACCATTCCGGCTCCGCCGTCGTTGGTGGCGCTGCCGCCGATACCGATGATTATCTCTTTCACTCCCGCATCCAGCGCGTGGCGAATCAGTTCGCCCGTGCCCCACGACGTCGTTTTCAGCGGATTACGCTTCGCGGGCGGCACGCTTTCCAGACCGCTGGCGGCCGCCATTTCGATAAACGCGGTGTGCTCATCGCCGGAAATACCGTAGAACGCCTGCACCGGTTCGCCCAACGGGCCGGTAACGTCCACCGTGATAACGCGCCCCCGGGTAGCGGCAACCATCGCTTCCACGGTGCCCTCACCGCCATCCGCCACCGGAATTTTGACGTACTCAGCATCGGGGAATATCTGCCTGAAGCCTGCCTCAATGGCGCAGGCCACCTCCAGCGCGCTCAGGCTTTCTTTGTATGAATCCGGGGCTATCACGATTTTCATAGGCTGTCCTTAACGGGGTTACGGCATTTTTCCATTAGCGCACCATGCACGGGCGCTTGTTGTCGAACGTCCATCCTGGAATAAGATACTGCATCCCCATGGCATCATCACGTGCGCCGAGCCCGTGTTTCCGATACAGCTCATGAGCATGCATAACGCGGTCCATATCCAGCTCAACGCCGAGGCCAGGCGTGGAGGGCACCTGAACCATGCCGCCTTTGATCTCAAACGGTGAGTTGGTCAGTTGCTGATTGCCCTCCTGCCAAATCCAGTGAGTGTCGATGGCGGTAATTTTGCCCGGAGCAGCAGCGGCCACGTGGGTGAACATCGCCAGCGAAATATCGAAATGATTATTGGAATGCGAGCCCCAGGTGAGGCCAAACTCATGACACATCTGCGCCACGCGCACCGAGCCCTGCATCGTCCAGAAGTGCGGATCCGCCAACGGAATATCCACGGACTGGAGCGAAAGCGTGTGCCCCATCTGCCGCCAGTCCGTCGCAATCATGTTGGTGGCCGTCGGCAGGCCGGTCGCGCGGCGGAATTCCGCCATCACTTCTCGCCCGGAGAAGCCCTGCTCCGCGCCGCACGGATCTTCCGCATAGGCCAGCACGTTACGCAGCTGCTTGCCGATTTTTATCGCTTCATCCAGCGACCAGGCCCCGTTCGGGTCGAGCGTAATGCGCGCCTGCGGGAAGCGTCCGGCAAGCGCAGTCACCGCTTCGGCCTCTTCCTCGCCGCTCAGCACGCCGCCTTTCAGTTTAAAATCATTGAAGCCGTATTTTTCATAGGCCGCTTCCGCCAGGCGCACGACCGCATCCGGCGTCATCGCTTCATCGTGGCGCACGCGGTACCAGTCGCATTTGTCATCCGGCTGGCTCTGATACGGCAACGGCGTACGCTGACGATCGCCGACGAAGAACAGATAACCGAGCATCTCCACTTCGCTGCGCTGCTGCCCGTCGCCCAGCAGGGATGCGACGTTGACGCCCAGATGCTGACCGAGTAAATCCAGCAGCGCCGCTTCAATGCCCGTCACCACGTGAATAGTGGTACGCAGATCGAAGGTTTGCATGCCACGGCCGCCAGAGTCGCGATCGGCAAAGGCAGTGCGCACAAGGTTGAGAACGTTTTTATATTCGCCAAGGGTTTTACCCACCACCAGCGCCGCGGCATCTTCCAGGGTCTGACGAATTTTCTCACCACCGGGAATTTCGCCGACGCCGGTATGCCCGGCATTATCCTTAATCAGAACGATATTGCGGGTGAAGAACGGCGCGTGCGCCCCGCTCAGGTTCATCAGCATGCTGTCGTGCCCGGCAACCGGGATCACCTGCATTGAGGTCACGATTGGCGTGGAGTGTTGAAGCGTCATCATGCAATCCTTTTAGTTTGAGCGACCGAAAACGGGACGTTTGCGATCGAATGTCCAGCCTGGGATCAAATACTGCATCGGCAGCGCGTCATTGCGCGCCCCTCCGGGCAGGCGTTTGTATGCATCGTGCGCCTTTTCAACCTGTGACCAGTCAAGCTCAACCCCGAGCCCTGGCGCCTCCGGCACGGCGATTTTGCCGTTCTCAATTTGCAGTGGATTTTTGGTCAGCCTGGCATCGCCTTCCTGCCAGATCCAGTGTGTATCAATGGCGGTCGGCTTGCCAGGCGCTGCCGCACCGACGTGGGTAAACATGGCAAGCGAGATGTCGAAGTGATTATTCGAATGGCAGCCCCAGGTCAGCCCCCAGTCGTCGCAAAGCAGTGCCACGCGTACCGCGCCTGAAAGCGTCCAGAAATGCGGGTCTGCCAGCGGGATATCAACGGCATTAAGCATCACCGCGTGCCCCATTTCACGCCAGTTAGTGGCGATCATGTTCGTTGCCACCGGCAGGCCCGTCGCCCGGCGAAATTCCGCCATCACTTCACGCCCGGAAAAACCCTGCTCCGCGCCACAGGGATCTTCAGCGTAGGTCAGAACATCCTGCATGCCTTTGCACAATGAAATGGCTTCATCAAGCAGCCATGCGCCGTTCGGATCGACTGTGATACGCGCATCAGGAAAACGCTTTTTGAGCGCTTTCGCCGTCTCAATTTCCTGCTCGCCCGGCAGCACGCCGCCCTTAAGCTTGAAATCTTTGAAGCCATACCTGTCCTGTGCCGCCTCGGCCAGTCGCACTACGGCAGAAGACGAGAGCGCTTCCTGATGGCGCAGGTGATACCAGTCGTGGCCGTCACGCCGCCCTTCGGTATACGGCAAATCCGTTTTGTTGCGATCGCCGATGTAAAACAGATATCCCAGCACCGTCACCGCATCGCGCTGTTTGCCCGGTCCTAACAGCTCGCAAACGGGGACGTTCAGCGCCTGACCGAGCAAATCCAGCAATGCGGCCTCCAGCGCCGCCACGGCGTTGACCTTCAGTTCGAACGTCCAGGCACCTTTGCCGAAGGTATCGAAATCCGCGGCCTGATTGCCTTTATGAACCTGCTGCACGACCCGGTTCATGCGCGCAATTTCCTGGCCGACAACCTGCGGAATGGCCTCCACCAGCGTCTGGTAAATAACTTCCCCGCCGGGCGCCTCCCCGACGCCGGTATGCCCGGCGTTATCGGTGAGCACCACGATATTGCGCGTAAAGTAAGCATGGTGCGCGCCGCCGATATTCATCAGCATGCTGTCCTGCGCCGCAACGGGGATAACCTTCATGTCAGTGATAATTGGGCTTGCCTGAGTATTCATGCCGTACGCTCCGCGACAGGTTTAAGTTCGATACGTTTGATGTCGCCCACCAGCGCCAGATAGCTCAGAACCGCCACCAGCGCATGAATACCGACGTAGATAAGGGCCCAGTTGAACGATCCGGTGGTCGCCACGATGTAACCGATGGCGATAGGCGTCACGATGCCGGAGACGTTACCGAACATATTGAACAGACCGCCGCTAAGGCCGCTTATCTCTTTCGGTGCCGTATCTGCCATCACCGCCCAGCCCAGCGCACCAATGCCTTTGCCAAAGAAGGCCATCGCCATAAAGCCGATGATCATCCACTCCGCGTTAACATAGTTACAGAAGACCATGGTCATCGACAGCAGCATGCCGAGCACAATTGGCGTTTTACGCGCCACGTTCAGCGAACCGCTTTTGCGCATCAGCCAGTCAGAAACGATCCCGCCCAGCACGCCGCCGACGAAGCCGCACACCGCCGGAATGGAGGCGACAAACCCCGCTTTGAGAATCGACATGCCGCGCGCCTGCACCAGATACACCGGGAACCAGGTGATGAAAAAGTAAGTCAGGGCGTTGATACAGTACTGGCCCAGATAGATGCCAATCATCATGCGCGAGCCGATCAGTTGCTTAATCTGCCCCCATTTGTCACGCATCGGCACATGCTGCGTGGTCTTTTTCTGATCCATATTGATCAGCGCCCCGCCTTCGGCAATGTAATCCAGCTCTTTCTGGTTCACGCCGGGATGCCGGTTGGGTTCGTGGATCATCTTCAGCCACAGGAGGCTAATCAGGATCCCAAGCCCGCCCATAAAGAAGAACACGTGCGACCAGCCCACCTCGTGAGTCAGCCAGCCCATGATTGGCGCAAAGATCACCGTTGCGAAATACTGGGCGGAGTTAAAAATGGCTACCGCGGTGCCCCTCTCCTGCGCGGGGAACCACGCCGCGACGATGCGACTGTTGCCCGGGAAGGACGGCGCTTCAGCGAGGCCCACCAGGAAGCGCAACGTAAACAGCGCCACGATAATGCCGAAACCGTTGAAGATATCGACGAAGCCCTGCAGCAGGGTGAACATCGACCAGGTAAAGATCGACCAGAAATAGACTCGTTTGGACCCGAAGCGATCAAGCAGCCAGCCGCCGGGGATTTGACCTATCACGTAGGCCCATGAAAAAGCAGAGAAAACATATCCCATACCGACCGGATCCAGGCCAATATCTTTGGCCATTTCAGACCCGGCAATGGAGAGGGTGGCGCGGTCGCCGTAGTTGAAGGAGGTGACGATAAACAGCATCACCACAATCCAGTAGCGCGCGTTAGTCCGCTTTTCAGCAGCCGCCGTCGCCTGACTTAGTGAACTCATTGTTGTACTCCTGAGGCTTCCCTCATTCTGAACAACGCAACCTGTAGGGTAATCAGAATGATGTCTGTTTTTATGGCGGCATCGCCCGGAGGTTTGCCACGTTTTATTTACCGGCGGAGATAAGTATAAAAACGCGCACTCACGGGCTCACCGTGCATACACACAGCATTCATGGAGTGGGAAAAGGTGTTTTGGGGCTTATGCCCAGGAGGATGGGGGCTGGTTCACGAAATCCGTTCAGGACGGAAAAGAGGTACCCTTCGGCTGAAGGGCACTGACGGTCAACTGAGTAGCGTAGCCCAGTGTTCAACCCACGGGTTGGAAACGCTTTCCGGTTCAGGATCTTCGCTGGCGTCAATCATCAGCATCTCGCCGATGCGCTGCGCGCCCTGCTCCTGCAATAGCGCATCAAATTTTTTGCCGCCGCCGCAGAAGTGCGAATAGGTGCTGTCACCGAGCGCAATAATGCCGTAGCGCAGATGAGGCTGATACATGTCCTTGATGCCTTCATACAGCGGCACGATGCTGTCCGGCAGATCGCCCTGCCCGGTGGTGGACGTCACGACAAGGGCATATTTCCCCTGGTATGATGCCCAGTCGTCAACTTCCGGATCTTCAAAGACCGTCGCCTGATGGCCGTGTGCCTTGAGAAGGGTTTCTGCTTCTTCCGCCACCAGCAGTGCATTCCCGTACATGGTGCCAACAAAAATACCCACTTCCGCCATTACTTTTCTCCCTGAATCATTCAGTTATGCGGTCATCCTGACCGTTGTCCGGCGCAAACTCAACCCTTTCAACGTCAGGGAGAAGGCCGCGCCAGCCGAAATGTGACAATGCCTGCATCCAGACGTCATCAAGTCTTGCACGTATCACCAGCGGCTTACCGGTGAAAGGATGCGTCAAATGCAGTTCGCTTGCGTGCAGCATTAAGCGATTACAGCCGAAATGTTCCGCCGCGCTGCGGTTCTGGCGCAGATCGCCGTGCTTGCTGTCGCCGAGGATCGGATGACGCAGATGACTCATGTGGCGACGCAGCTGATGCTTGCGCCCGGTTTTCGGGTCGAGCTCCACCAGGCCGTAGCGGGTGGTAGGATAGCGCCCGGTAGCAACCGGCATCTCTACCGTCGCCAGGCCGCGATAATGCGTTACCGCGGCCTGGGCTTCTTTGTCTTCACGAGCAAATTTGTCGGCGATTTTATCCAGTTCTTCCACCAGCGGATAATCAAGCACCGCCTCCTCCGTCAGCCAGCCGCGCACGATGGCATGATAGCGCTTCTGAATCTGATGCTGCTCAAACTGCAGCGAAAGACGGCGGCCTGCTTCGCTCGATAATCCCATCAGCAATACGCCGGATGTTGGTCTGTCCAGACGATGCACGGTAAATACGTGCTGACCAATCTGGTCACGTACGGTCTGCATCACCACCACTTTTTCATCGCGATCGAGCCAGCTACGGTGAACCAGCCAGCCGGAAGGTTTATTGACTGCGACCAGCCACTCATCCTGGTAGAGGATTTCCAGCATCAGTCGTCAACACCAGCAAACAGCGCATCGAGCTGCTCAAGCTCCGGCAGGATGATCGCACGGAACGGGTGGCCCGCCTCAAGGGCGATTTCATAATAGGGCGCCACGGCGAAGCTTTGCGGCAGTGGCTGCTGGCTCTCGATAAGCTGGTGCATACGGGGGATCAGCACCCATTGCAGCCATTCGAGCGGCTCCAGCGTATCCATACAGAAAGGCTGTGTGCTTTCGAACACGCTGGCATCCGGCGCGTAGTCCTGCCAGTGCTGATGTTCGCGCAGCAGTGATTCAATCGCGTGCAGGCGCAGGCGCACGCTGTCGTGATGGCTCATGAAAACCTCGAATGAGACGTCGAAATGGAAATCTGCGGCGCAGGATACCATCGGTAGAAAGGGAAATAAAAAAAGGGAGCACTGTTTTTACACAGTGCTCCCGGTTCGTTTCGCAGCAATCCAGCTACTTTTGGTGCTCCCTGCTCATCCGTGACAACTTTTCCTGCGGTCTCCTGACCAGTTCATCCGTAAACTTCCGCGTCCTGCTCGCACCACCCCGATGCGATTTCACTTATCCGTAAGCGTGTCCCGATCTTCCTGATCCACCGACCATCCTGACCGGCTCTCTTTCTCCATCCTGGAGGTGTCCTTTAACGCGTCCTGCGTCATCCTTTTGCTTGCATCCTCAAGCCTGTCCTTGCAGCACCGTCCTGGTGTGTCCTGCTGAAACGTCATCATCCTGATGTTCGTTTCGTTGTGCGACTCCCTGTCGACGTGTATAGAATCCCTTATTCCGCCTCGTCTTACAAGGCTCTTGTAGGGCATCCGGTAAGCTTAATTTCATATGAAAGCCGCAAAGAGAGAACATAACTGCTTGATTAAATGAGATAATTTCAAAAGCGCAGCGGCAATGTCAGTCTTACAAGGTGGCGATCTCTCACAAGGCCTGTAAGAGATCTCTCACAGAGATGCCAGGCCAATGGATTACACAAGAGGATCAAGGTGACTCAGGAAGCTTGCCATGGAGGCGGAAAGCGTGGTGCGGTTGCGGGTACCGAGCGTTTCAAGAAGCACTTCGCCCGTCAGATTACAGACGGAAATGACGTCCAGTTCGCTATCGAGCGTGCCGATAAACAGCGTCGGTGAAAGCTTAAGGCGCTTCTGGGTGACCAGATGCCCAATCAAATTTTCCTGCACGCGGCGAAAATCATCCGGGCTCCAGACCTGCAGCAGCGTGAGCTGGCGTTCGCCAAACGTCGCAGGCATGTCACCCGCAAACTGACTGGTATAATAAGTTTGAAGCGGGTGTTGTACCACAATATCCAGCGCCCTTTCAACCGCTTCCAGCGTGGGCGTCAGGCTAAACGGCTGAGGCTGCCAGAATACCGCCTCCTCTTCTGTACCCGTCACGCATGGGGAAGGTACTCCGTACAGCTCTTCACTGCGCGGTGAGGTGCCATGACGTTGCTGCCAGGCATCACAATAACGTTGGGTAAACGCCTGTAAGGCTGTTGCGGTCTGCTGATCCACTGCTTTCTCTCTCCAGGTCAACCAGGATAAACTGAGCCTATTAGTCTACCTGCTTTATGACGGTGAAACATGTCTTCTTATGATAACCACCAGGCGCTCTCCGGCCTGACGCTCGGCAAATCAACTGATTACCGGGACGTTTACGACGCCAGCCTGCTGCAGCCCGTGCCGCGCAGCCTCAATCGCGATCCGCTTGGCCTGCACGCCGACAACCTGCCCTTTCACGGCGGTGATATCTGGACGCTGTACGAACTCTCCTGGCTGAACGAGAGAGGCCTGCCGCAGGTGGCGGTCGGCCACGTTGAGCTGAGCGACACCAGCCTTAATCTGGTTGAATCGAAAAGTTTTAAGCTCTACCTCAACAGCTTCAACCAGACTCGTTTTGCCAGTTGGGAAGAGGTGCGTGCCACGCTCGAACGCGATCTTCGCGAATGTGCGCAAGGTGACGTCAGCGTCGCGCTGTTCCGCCTGGAGGAAACAGAAGGCCAGCCAATTGCCCATTTCCACGGCACCTGCATTGACGATCAGGACATTGAGATCGACAGCTATGAGTTCAGCGCCGACCATCTCCAGGATGCCGCCAGCGGCAAAATCGTTGAAGAGACGCTGGTCAGCCATCTGCTGAAATCCAACTGCCTGATTACCCATCAGCCGGACTGGGGCTCAGTGCAGATTCAGTACCGCGGGCCGAAAATCGACCGGGAAAAGCTGCTGCGTTACCTGGTCTCTTTCCGCCATCACAATGAGTTCCATGAGCAGTGTGTAGAACGCATTTTTAGCGACATTCAGCGCTTCTGCCAGCCGGAGTTCCTCAGCGTTTATGCGCGCTATACGCGCCGCGGCGGGCTGGATATCAATCCCTGGCGCAGCAACACCGACTTCGTCCCCGCCACCGGGCGTCTGGTGCGCCAGTAACATAAATCATTGCAAAATAAAGCGCGGCCTCTGCCGCGCTTGAGACTGATGACAAGCCTCTGACAGGTAAACATTTATCATCAGTCACTCGGCAAAAAACAAGGAAAATCAATTCTTTGATTTTCGGCTGATAACGGCAAAGAAGGAAAAACCACGCTTTTTCCTTCTTTTGTCCATGAACTGAAGCGCGGCCTCTGCCGCGCTTTTTCTTGTGGAAAGCAAACAGGCAAGGCTATTGTAATCATCAGGGAAGACGATACTCGTCCCGTAAGGAGCTCACTTGATTACACATATTAGCCCGCTTGGCTCAATGGATATGCTGTCGCAGCTGGAAGTCGACATGCTAAAAAGCAATGCCAGCAGCGACCTGTACCAGCTGTTCCGCAACTGTTCACTGGCTGTACTCAACTCAGGCAGTCTCACCGATAACAGCAAGGAACTGCTGTCCCGCTTTGAAAGTTTCGACATCAACGTGCTGCGCCGCGAGCGCGGTGTGAAGCTGGAACTGATTAACCCGCCGGAAGACGCCTTCGTTGACGGTCGCATCATTCGCTCGCTGCAGGCCAACCTGTTTGCCGTTCTGCGCGATATTCTGTTCGTCTACGGTCAGATCCATAACACCGTCCGCTTCCCGAATCTTGATCTGGAAAGTTCTGCCCACATTACCAACCTCGTGTTCTCAATTCTGCGTAACGCCCGCGCGTTGCACGTGGGTGAAGCACCGAGTATGGTCGTTTGCTGGGGCGGTCACTCCATTAATGAAAACGAATATCTTTATGCCCGTCGCGTCGGCACCCAGCTTGGCCTACGCGAACTGAATATCTGCACTGGCTGCGGTCCGGGCGCGATGGAAGCGCCGATGAAAGGCGCCGCCGTTGGCCACGCGCAGCAGCGTTATAAAGAAGGGCGCTTTATCGGCATGACCGAACCGTCGATCATCGCCGCCGAGCCGCCAAATCCGCTGGTGAACGAACTTATCATCATGCCGGATATCGAAAAGCGCCTGGAAGCATTCGTGCGCATCGCCCATGGGATCATCATCTTCCCGGGCGGCGTAGGCACTGCGGAGGAGCTGCTGTATCTGCTTGGTATCCTGATGAACCCGGCGAACAAAAACCAGGTCCTGCCGCTGATCCTGACCGGGCCGAAAGAGAGCGAGGACTACTTCCGCGTGCTGGACGATTTTATCGTGCATACGCTTGGGGAAGCCGCTCGCCGTCACTATCGCATTATCGTGGACGATCCTGCGGAAGTGGCGCGTCAGATGAAGAAAGCGATGCCGCTGGTGAAAGAGAATCGCCGCGACACGGGCGATGCCTATAGCTTCAACTGGTCGATGCGTATCGCGCCGGATCTGCAGCAGCCCTTCGAACCGACCCATGAGAACATGGCGAACCTGAAGCTTTATCCCGATCAGCCGGTCGAAGTGCTGGCGGCTGACCTGCGCCGTGCCTTCTCAGGTATTGTCGCCGGTAACGTGAAGGAAGTGGGGATCCGGGCCATTGAAGAATTTGGCCCGTACAAAATTCATGGCGACAGTGAGATGATGCGCCGGATGGACAAGCTGCTGCAAAGCTTTGTGGCGCAGCACCGCATGAAGCTGCCGGGCTCCGCCTATATCCCCTGCTACGAAATCTGTTCCTGAGAAACCCTCTCCTGACTTCAGGGCGGCGCATAAGCCGCCCTTATCTTTTCCTGTCGATCAGAAAAAACGCCCCCTGTCGAAAGCGTTAAATATTCACATAAATTATATTAAAGCGATTTAAAGCGCTATTTTCGCTACCTTTTCCAGCAAAACATACGTTTTCATCATGGCAAACGTTCCCTGCTCATACTGCCAATGATAGTCTCCGCGCCAATAAACGGCCGTTAACTCGCAAAAAGCAGTCTGATGGTCTAAAAACCTTCTTTCAGGAAGTGTTTTATCGCATTTGAGATCGCGATCACTGATACATTGATAACTTAAATGTATCTTTCCGGCCCCATACAATCACGGGTGAAAATCATAATAAAACCCCGTTTGGCACGAATTTATTTTACCGTCAGTCATTTATTCATTGGATTTGACCAAATAACTGACAATTTGCTTCCTCCAGGAGATACAGATGGAAACCATTCAGACCAGCACCATTGCCTCGGCTGAAAGTCGTAGCGGATGGCGTAAAACGGACACAATGTGGATGCTGGGCCTTTACGGCACGGCGATCGGTGCGGGCGTACTGTTCCTGCCGATCAATGCCGGCGTCGGCGGGATGATCCCGCTTATCATCATGGCAATCCTTGCTTTCCCGATGACCTATTTCGCACACCGCGGCCTGACCCGCTTCGTGCTGTCCGGTAAAAACCCGGGCGAAGACATCACTGAAGTAGTTGAAGAACACTTCGGTATTGGCGCAGGTAAGCTGATTACCCTGCTCTACTTCTTCGCAATTTACCCCATTCTGCTGGTGTACAGCGTAGCAATCACCAACACCGTCGAAAGCTTTATGACTCACCAGTTGAGCATGACGCCGCCGCCGCGTGCGATCCTGTCCCTGATCCTGATTGTCGGCATGATGACCATCGTGCGCTTCGGCGAGCAGATGATCGTCAAAGCGATGAGCATTCTGGTGTTCCCATTTGTAGTTGCCCTGATGCTGCTGGCCTGCTACCTGATCCCACAGTGGAACGGTGCCGCGCTGGAAACGCTGTCGCTGAGCAGCGCATCTTCTACCGGTAACGGCCTGTGGATGACCCTGTGGCTGGCAATTCCGGTCATGGTGTTCTCCTTTAACCACTCCCCGATCATCTCCTCCTTTGCCGTGGCAAAACGTGAAGAGTACGGCGTGGATGCAGAGAAGAAGTGCTCCAAAATTCTGGCCTTCGCTCACATCATGATGGTGCTGACCGTGATGTTCTTCGTGTTCAGCTGCGTGCTGAGCCTCTCCCCGGCAGACCTGGCGTCCGCGAAAGAGCAGAACATCTCTATCCTGTCTTACCTGGCAAACCACTTTAACGCACCGCTGATTGCCTGGATGGCACCGATTATTGCGATTATCGCCATCACTAAATCCTTCCTCGGCCACTACCTTGGCGCACGTGAAGGCTTTAACGGCATGGTGATCAAGTCCCTGCGTAGCCGCGGTAAAACCATTGAAGTGAGCCGCCTGAACAAGATGACTGCGGTGTTCATGCTGGTGACCACCTGGATTGTGGCAACCCTGAACCCAAGCATCCTCGGCATGATTGAGACCCTGGGTGGTCCGATTATCGCGATGATCCTGTTCCTGATGCCGATGTACGCCATCCAGAAAGTACCTGCAATGCGTAAGTACAGCGGCCACATCAGCAACGTGTTCGTGGTCATCATGGGCCTCATCGCCATCTCCGCGATTTTCTACTCCCTCTTCGGTTAATCCCTGGCGCCGCCTCCGGGCGGCGTTTTTCTTTACAGCAATGGACGCATCATGATCAGCGTATTCGATATTTTCAAAATCGGCATTGGTCCTTCCAGCTCGCACACCGTCGGGCCAATGAAAGCGGGCAAGCAATTCACGGATGACCTGATTGCACGCAATATTCTCACGGACGTTACCCGCGTGGTGGTGGATATTTACGGCTCGCTTTCCCTGACCGGCAAGGGCCACCATACCGATATCGCCATTATCATGGGCCTGGCAGGCAACCTGCCGGACACCGTCGATATCGACGCCATCCCGGCTTTCATCCAGGACGTGAACACGCACGGTCGCCTGCTGCTGGCGAACGGTGAACATGAAGTTGAGTTCCCGGTAGACCACTGCATGAACTTCCATGCCGATAACCTTTCCCTGCACGAAAATGGGATGCGTATCACGGCCCTGAGCGGCGACAAAGCCGTTTACAGCCAGACGTATTACTCCATTGGCGGTGGGTTTATCGTCGATGAAGCGCATTTTGGCCTGAGCAACAGCGCCCCTCTGGAAGTGCCGTATCCGTATAAAAATGCGGCCGATCTACAGCGCCACTGCCAGGAAAGCGGCCTCTCGCTCTCCGGACTGATGATGCAGAACGAGCTGGCGCTGCACAGCAAAGCAGAGCTGGAGCAGCACTTTGCTGCCGTGTGGGATGTGATGAAATCCGGCATTGAGCGCGGGATCACCACCGAAGGCGTGCTGCCGGGCAAACTGCGCGTACCGCGTCGTGCGGCTGCGCTGCGCCGTATGCTGGTCAGCCAGGACAAAACCACCAGCGATCCGATGGCAGTCGTGGACTGGATCAACATGTTTGCGCTGGCGGTGAATGAAGAGAACGCCGCCGGTGGCCGCGTAGTGACGGCTCCAACCAACGGCGCCTGCGGGATTGTGCCTGCTGTGCTGGCGTACTATGACAAGTTCATCCGCGAAGTGAACGCCAACTCGCTTGCCCGCTACATGCTGGCCGCCAGCGCCATTGGCTCGCTCTACAAGATGAACGCCTCCATTTCTGGTGCGGAAGTGGGCTGTCAGGGCGAAGTCGGCGTGGCCTGTTCCATGGCGGCGGCGGGTCTGGCAGAACTGCTGGGCGGCAGCCCGATGCAGGTTTGCATCGCCGCAGAAATCGGCATGGAACATAACCTCGGCTTAACCTGCGACCCGGTTGCAGGCCAGGTTCAGGTGCCGTGCATCGAGCGTAACGCGATTGCGTCCGTCAAGGCCGTCAACGCTGCACGTATGGCGCTGCGCCGGACCAGCGAGCCGCGCGTTTGCCTCGATAAAGTCATCGAAACCATGTACGAAACCGGGAAAGACATGAACGCCAAATACCGCGAAACCTCTCGCGGCGGCCTGGCGATGAAAATCGTTACCTGCGACTGACCCTGCAACAGACGCCTCGTTTTGCGAGGCGTCTTCCTGATTTCACTCATCCATTCGCCTCACCTTCTTCCCGATGTTACCCTAAGCGCCTTGCTATTCGGGAGGGAACTCATGGCCGTACATCTGCTTATTGTCGATGCGCTGAATCTGATTCGTCGCATTCATGCCGTTCAGGGCTCGCCCTGTGCCGACACCTGCCTGCATGCGCTGCAACAGCTGATTATTCACAGCCAGCCGACGCACGCCGTGGCCGTGTTCGACGACGAAGCCCGCAACCAGGGCTGGCGACATCAGCGCCTGCCGGACTATAAGGCCGGGCGCTCACCGATGCCGGACGATCTGCATGCCGAAATGGATAACATCCGTCATGTCTTTGAACAGAATGGCGTATGCTGCTGGGGTTCAGCCGGAAATGAAGCCGACGATCTCGCGGCCACGCTCGCGGTAAAAGTGGCAGAAGCCGGGCATCAGGCGACCATTGTTTCCACGGATAAAGGCTATTGCCAGCTGCTCTCCCCCACCATTCGCATCCGCGACTATTTCCAGAAGCGCTGGCTGGACGCGCCCTTCATCGCCCAGGAGTTTGGCGTCACGCCGCAGCAGCTGCCGGATTATTGGGGACTGGCCGGAATAAGCAGTTCGAAAGTACCGGGCGTGGCAGGCATCGGCCCCAAGAGCGCCACCGAGCTGCTGGCGCAGTTTCCCAACCTCGAAGCGATTTATCAGCATCTGGACGACGTGCCAGAGAAGTGGCGCAAAAAGCTCGCCGAGCATCAGGAGATGGCGTTTATCTGCCGGGAAGTGGCGACATTACAGACGGATTTACAGCTGGACGGGAATCTGCAGCAGCTAAGACTGGTGAAGTAATTACCCCTCACCCCGGCCCTCTTCCCAGAGGGGCGAGAGAGAAAACCAAAACGTATTCGGTTGTCCCTTCTTCATGCGGAAATGCGGGGAAGAAAATCAAAATCCAGAACGGCTCGATCGGTTCCCTCTCCCTTTCAGGGAGAGGGTTAGGGTGAGGGTAAAAATTACCGCTCGTCGCGACGACCACCGACCGCAGCCCACATGCGCCGCACGTGAACGGTCACTTCCTCACGATCGTGATAAAGCTGGCGAGCCTGAATCTGCGCCGCAATGCCGTGCTCATCCAGCTGTGCCTGAATGTAAGCCAGGTTCTGCGACACTTCCTCATAGCGTTTTTTCATCGGCAGCTTGAGGTTAAAGATGGTTTCGCGGCACCAGCCGTTGACCAGCCACTGCGCCATCAGCGCGGCAACCTTCGCCGGTTTCTCAACCATATCGCACACCATCCAGGAGATGTTGCTGCGGTTTGGTCGATAGCGGAAACCGTCTTCGCGCAGCCAGGTCACCTGCCCGGTATCCATCAGGCTTTGCGCCATCGGGCCGTTATCCACTGACGACACCCACATATTGCGCTTCACCAGCTGATAGGTCCAGCCGCCAGGACAGGCGCCCAGATCCACCGCATACATTCCATTTGCCAGGCGCTCATCCCACTCGTCGGCGGGAATAAATACGTGGAAAGCTTCTTCCAGCTTGAGCGTGGAGCGGCTTGGCGCATCGGATGGAAACTTCAGGCGCGGAATGCCCATATAGAAAGGCGAGTTGTTGGTCGTGAGCGAATAACCTACATAACAGCAGCCCGGCGCGATAAAGAACACGTGCACCACCGGGCGCTTCGGCGTTTCATACGCGGCCAGCACTTTCGCTTCACGCAGCGCCGCACGGAGCGGCACGGTGAACTTGCGGCAAAACTTCATCAGCTCTTTACTTTCGTTGGTGTCTGCCACTTCAACGCGTAAGTCACCGCCCTTTTCCACCACGCCCGTGAGCATGCCGACAACCGGCGTGATGCGATCTTCTGGCGGAAGATCGGTTAATAACTCGCAGGCCACAAACATCTGGCGGGCAAAAATCAGCGAGCTGAACGGCAGCTCTTTGATCAGCTTTTCCGCCTCACCTTCCTGATAACACTCAAAAATCACATAGCCCGAGTTATCTTTCACCCGGGCAAAACCATATACGCCAAGGCGGGACGCCTTGTCAGAAATCTCTGCTGCGCACTCTTTCTCAAAACCCTGACGGCTGTAGAGGACAACCTTATTCATGCGCGATACCTTTACGCTTTAAACGAATAGCGCCAATCAGCATCAGCACCCAACCGGCGAGGAAGCTCACGCCGCCGACCGGGGTGACAAATGCCCAAAGGCGTAAATGCGACAGCGCCAGACAGTAGAGGCTGCCGCTGAATAATACGGTTCCCAGCGCCATAAATACGCTGCTCCAGTAGAACCAGATGCTGATGCGGCGCTGCATCGCCACCGCCAGACCGAAAATCGCCAGGGTGTGGAACGCCTGATATTCAAGGCCGGTCTGGATCCAGCCCATCTCCACCACGCCGAGCGATTTGCTTAATACATGTGCGCCGAACGCACCCAAGGCAACAAACACAAAGCCACTGATAGCGGCAAAAATCAGCATGAAGCGACTGGTCATGTCATTTTCCTGAAGTCATTTATTGTTCGTAACGGAAACGAAATTTTTCTTGCTCGCTTGCCGCTTTCGCCAGGATCCACTGCCGGAAAGCAGCTATTTTACCCAGTTCCGCCTGGCTGTCATGGCAAACGAGGTAAAACGCGTTCTTGCTGACCAGAACATCATTAAACGGGCAAACCAACCGGCCTGCCTCAATTTCGGACTGCGCCATCACGTTATTGGCCAGTGCGATCCCTTGTCCATGGATAGCCGCCTGCAGCACCATCGCGCTGTGGCTGAAAATCGGTCCCTGTTGAACGTTGATATGGTTTAAGCCCAACTGGCGAATATAGGTTTGCCAGTCGCGGCGGGAAGCATCGTGTAACAGCGTATGTTGCGCCAGATCTGCGGGCGTTTTCAATGCCTTCTCGCCAGTGAGCAGCAACGGCGAGCAAATGGGCAACAGATATTCCGCATAAAGCTTTTCGACGCGCAGCCCCGGCCAGTTACCGCGACCATAGAAAATCGCCACGTCGACGTCGTCCGCAAGCTTATCCTCCTGGCGATCTACTGCCTGGATTCTGACGTCAATTCCCGGATAAGCTGAGTTAAAGCTTGCAAGGCGCGGCACCAGCCACTGAATGGCAAAACTCGGCAGCATGCTGACCGTCAACGCCCCTTTGGCGCTGCGGGCCTGAAGTTTACGCGTTGCTTCGGTTAATTGCGAAAAGATCTCTTTGATATCGAGAAAATAGCTCTGACCTTCTTCCGTCAGCAGCAGGGAACGATTGCGGCGTCGAAAGAGCTTTAAGCCCAGGAAATCCTCGAGTGACTTGATCTGATGGCTCACCGCGGCCTGGGTAACGAAGAGCTCGTCTGCGGCGCGAGTGAAGCTGAGATGACGGGCGGCGGCATCAAATACACGTAATGCATTCAGAGGAGGTAAACGCTTCGACATGGTTGTTTTGGCTTAGATGTTAACTGAATTTAACAATTAGATTACATCACGTAACCTATTAGTTTTTTTTATCTGAGCCATTATAATTTGTCCGTTGAGGTTCTACCAGCAAATACCTATAGTGGCGGCACTTCCTGAGCCGGAACGAAGAGCTTTTTTCGGAATGCGTGTTCTGATGGGCTTTTGGCTTACGGTTGTGATGTTGTGTTGTTGTGTTTGCAATTGGTCTGGAATTCAGACCTCGGTAGCGAGACTACCCCCTTTTCACTTCCTGTACATTTACCCTGTCTGTCCATAGTGATTAATGTAGCACCGCCAAATTGCGGTGCTTTTTTTTGCTTTCAATTCAATCGTTACTGATCCATTTCGACCATTTCTTTCACGTCAGTACGGTTGATTTGCTGCTTGTTACCGTTGGCATCTTTGTACGAAATCATGCCGGTATCATTATCGGTCTGCGGTTTCCCGTCGGCGATAATTGTTCGCCCGTCATTGGTGTGCATCACGTAGTTAGGGCCAGAACAAGCGCTCAGAGCAAAAGTCATCATACAGGCAGAAATCAGTGCGGCAGTCTTTTTCATATTCTTCTCCTTTAGCAATTAATGCTGGATATCGAGCTACAATTAACAAGCAAAAATAGTCTCCTGACTTATTTCAGCATAACGCACTGCCACAAAGCTGCCACTATTCCTGGACAATTCCGAGGGACAAGCCGCGTCTTGCCCTGCTGCCCGTTTTGCGCGACGATCGCCACACTGGAATGAGGAAAATCATGCACACATTCAACCCGGCGCATTTTCGCGCCCAGTTTCCGGCCCTCAGCGATGCCGGAGTCTATCTTGATAGCGCCGCCACTGCGCTGAAGCCGCAGGCTGTTATCGATGCGACCACACAGTTTTACAGCCTGAGCGCAGGTAACGTGCACCGTAGCCAGTTTGTGGAGGCGCAAAAGCTCACCGCCCGGTATGAAGCCGCTCGCGAACAGGTCGCCGCGCTTATCAATGCGCCGGACGGTAAAAACATCGTCTGGACCCGCGGAACTACGGAAGCCATCAATATGGTGGCCCAAAGCTATGCCCGACCACGCTTGCAGGCCGGAGACGAAATCATCGTCAGCGTAGCGGAACACCACGCTAACCTCGTGCCGTGGCTGATGGTTGCAGAGCAAACCGGCGCGAAGATCGTTCAGCTCCCGCTGCGGGCAGATCGTATTCCGGACGTTGAGCAACTTTCCTCACTAATCACCCCCCGAAGCCGCATCCTGGCGCTGGGGCAAATGTCCAACGTGACCGGCGGCTGTCCGGATCTGGCTCGCGCCATCCGGTTGGCGCACGCTGCCGATATGGTCGTGATGGTCGACGGAGCACAAGGTGTAGTGCATTTCCCGGCGGACGTGCAGGCGCTGGATATCGACTTCTATGCCTTCTCCGCCCACAAGTTGTATGGCCCGACGGGCATCGGCGTGCTTTATGGCAAAGCGGAATTGCTCGAGGGCATGTCACCGTGGCTTGGCGGAGGCAAGATGATTACCGAAGTGACCTTCGACGGCTTTAAAACCCAGCCGGTGCCGTATCGTCTGGAAGCCGGCACGCCGAACGTTGCGGGCGTGATTGGCCTCAGCGCGGCGCTGGAATGGCTGAATAACGTGGATGTGGTGCAGTCAGAAACCTGGAGCCGAGGCCTGGCCACGCTTGCGGAAGATGAGCTGTCTCGTCGCCCGGGTTTTCGCTCGTTCCGCTGTCAGGACTCGAGTCTGCTGGCCTTTGATTTCGCCGGGGTACACCACAGCGATATGGTCACGCTGTTGGCTGAATATGGCATCGCGCTGCGGGCCGGACAGCACTGCGCCCAGCCGCTGCTGGCGGCACTTGGCGTCAGCGGAACTTTGCGCGCCTCTTTCGCCCCTTATAATACTCAGGAAGATGTCCACGCTCTGGTGCACGCCGTGGATCGGGCCCTCGAATTACTGGTGGATTAAATGACAAGCCCAGCACTCGCCGGACACCCGTTCGGCACAACCGTCTCTGAAGCATCGCTACGCGAGCTTTTTGGCCCGCTGACGCAGTGGGAAGACAAATACCGTCAGCTGATCCTGCTGGGGAAACAGCTTCCCGCGCTTGCGGAGGATTTTAAAGCTCAGGCTCAGGAAATTGCCGGGTGTGAAAACCGCGTCTGGCTTGGTTTTACCCGTTTGCCGCAGGGCAAATTGCACTTTTACGGCGACAGTGAAGGCAGGATCGTTCGTGGTTTACTGGCCGTGCTGCTGACGACCATTGAAGGGAAAACGGCGGATCAGCTGAAAGCCAGCGATCCGCTTGATTTCTTTGATGAGCTTGGTCTGCGTGCCCAGCTCAGCGCGTCCCGTAGCCAGGGGCTGAACGCGCTGCGGGATGCCGTGTTAAGCGCCGCTCGCGAGGTTTAAGCCTGACGTTCGGCTTTCGCCAGCATCTTCTTCAGCGCATGAGACACAGCGATAAAACCAAAGGTCGCGGTTACCATTGTTGCCGCGCCAAAACCGGAAGCACAATCCATGCGCTTCGGCCCTTCGGCGGTGCTTTTCATCGCACACACTGAGCCATCCGATTGCGGATACACCAGCGCTTCAGTCGAAAACACGCAGTCCACGCCGAGCTTACCTTTGCCGTTCTTCACCACGCCGAAATCGCTTTTCAGCCGTTCGCGCAGCTTTGCCGCCAGCGGATCCTGGATCGTTTTCGCCAGATCCGCGACCTGGATTTGTGTCGGATCGATCTGACCACCCGCACCGCCCGTAGTGACCAATGGCACCTTGTAGCGACGGCAGAAGGAGATCAGCGCTGCTTTCGGGCGCACGCTGTCGATGGCGTCAATCACGTAGCTGAAGCCGGCCCCCATATATTCCGCGACGTTGGCCGGGGTGACGAAATCATCCACTACCGTGACGCGGCATTCCGGGTTGATCTGACGAATGCGCTCCGCCATCACCTCAGCTTTGGCAAGCCCGACGTTACCCCCGAGCGCATGAATTTGCCGGTTGGTGTTGGTGACGCAGACATCGTCCATATCAATCAACGTGATGGCGCCAATGCCGGTGCGGGCCAGCGCTTCCGCCGCCCAGGAACCGACGCCACCGATCCCGACCACGCACACGTGCGCATCGGCAAACACCTGCAAAGCTTTTTCACCGTATAAACGGGCCGTGCCGCCAAAACGCTGACGCCAGGCATCGCTAAGAACAACTGACATAAAACCTCAAACGACTTTATTAACCGCTAAATACGTAACCGTTGCCGGTATTGCGTAACACCCACACGCGCCCGTAATGGTTGTACCATCCGGCGCGATGACCCGCGTCAGGGCCAATGCCCTGATAAATATCGAAGTGCTGGCCTTTGATCGCCCCGCCAACGTCCAGCGCAACCATCAAACGCAGCTCATACTGACCGTTGAATTTACCGTTGTTGTCCAGCTGCGGGACTTCTGCCAGCAGCGTGGTACCCGGTGGGATAATGCTCTTGTCAGAGGCAACCGACGCGCGACCAATCAGCGGCACCGCGCTCGCCCCTTTCACCGGCGCGAAAGATTGTGGCTTAAAGAAAACGAACGACTGGTTCTCCTCAAGCAAGGCACGTACCTCTGCTTCGCTATGGGTTTCACCCCAGTGGCGAATGACCTGCATCGACATATCTTCTTTCTTATATTCCCCGCGATCGACCAGCACCTTGCCGATGCTGCGGTACGGCCAGCCATTTTTCCCGGCGTAGCTGAAGAAGTTCAGCGGCGTGCCGTCGCCAAAATCGATATAGCCGCTGCCCTGCACGTCCATGATGAAGTTATCCATCAGAGAGTTGCTGTAAGCCAGAATGTAGTTGTCGCTCAGCGCCCCGGCATAAATCTCCGCACGGGAAGGCAGACGGCCGCGCTTAGGTGGCATACGGTAGATTGGGTACTGAAATGCACCCTGACGTGTATGACGTGCTTCAATCACCGGCGTGTAATAGCCCGTGAATTGCACGTTGCCGTAGTTATCTGCCCCCTGCATCTGCCACGCATCAAGCCCGTACTGCTTTAAGGTGCGGGTATCTCCTCCGGACTGCAGCCACTGCTGAACGGCGGCAAAGACGTTGCTCTGATTGCCATACAGTCGCGGGGAGGCATTGCGAATTTCATTCACCTGCTGAGCGAAGTCACCGGCGTTAATCGGCGCGCCCACGGCGTCCGGCTGGTTCACCAGAGAAAAAGGCTGGCTGAACTTTCCGTCATTATATTGTTGACCGCGATCGGTCGGTTTGGAGGAACAGGCGGCGAGCAGCGTCATCAGCGCGCCTGTTGCCAGAATTTTAGCCCAACGTCCTTTCATGGTATCTCGTCTTCTTTCTTATGCCGAATGCGGGATGAAGATAACAAACCGCCAGGGGTATTGAAATGTGATAACGTGCCACAGGCCCTATTTTGCGCAAAAAATCACCTATGCGTTTTGTTTTTACCCACTCTTTGATATTTATGCTAAAAAGGGGTTGCATCAAATCCAGACCCGCGTATAGTGCGCATCCACGGACGCGGGATGGAGCAGCCTGGTAGCTCGTCGGGCTCATAACCCGAAGGTCGTCGGTTCAAATCCGGCTCCCGCAACCAATTAAAATATGAAGTAAAAGGTTTACCTGATGGAAGGGTAAACAGACGGACGCGGGGTGGAGCAGCCTGGTAGCTCGTCGGGCTCATAACCCGAAGGTCGTCGGTTCAAATCCGGCCCCCGCAACCAATAAAATATGAAGTATCAAGTTTATCTTATAGAGATAAGCGCTCAGGCGCGGGATGGAGCAGCCTGGTAGCTCGTCGGGCTCATAACCCGAAGGTCGTCGGTTCAAATCCGGCTCCCGCAACCACTTCATAAAACACTAAGCACCTTAACGGGTGTTTTTTTGTATCTGAAATCTGTAATCCAGCCAAAAAAATGACGCTTTTCAGCGCCATTCCTTTGTTTCCTGCCGTTTCAACTGAGGCGCGCGAGGGTTGCCCTATCGGCGAAGTAGGCCTTAATTCCCGCCAGAATCGACTCTGCGACTTCCTGCTGGAAGGTTGCCGTTTTCAGTTTTCGTTCTTCTTCCACGTTACTGATAAACGCGGTTTCCACCAGAATAGACGGGATATCCGGCGCTTTCAGTACCGCAAATCCGGCCTGTTCAACCCGGTTTTTGTGCAGATCGTTGATCTTACCGAGCTTGCCCAGCACCGCCTTACCGAATTTCAGGCTGTCGTTAATCGTCAACGACTGCACCATATCGAACATGGTGTGATCGACGTATCTGTCACCGCTCTTGCTGACGCCGCCGATCAGATCGGAGGCGTTCTGAGTCTGCGCCAGATATTTTGCTGCAGTGCTGGTCGCACCTTTGGTCGAGAGCGCAAACACCGAAGAACCGCTTGGCTGACGGCTGGTGAAGGCATCTGCATGAATGGAAACGAACAGGTCAGCACGCTGTTTCTGCGCCTTTACAACGCGTACTTTCAACGGAATAAAGATGTCTTCATTGCGCGTCATGTAGGCCTTCATATTGGCCTCTTTGTCGATGAGCGCCTTCAGGCGGCGGGCGATTTGCAGCACCACGTCTTTCTCACGCGTCTTGTATTTTCCCACCGCGCCGGAGTCTTCACCGCCGTGGCCCGGGTCAAGCATAATGACAATCGGCCTGTCGCGCCCGGCTTTGCCCGGCTGTGGACCACTCTGGGCCGGAGGAACCTGTTTATCCAGGTCACCTTTGTTGTAATCCTCAAGCAGCGCCAGCAGCGGATCCTGCACTTCCGTCGCGGTCGACGGGTAAAGATCCATCACCAGGCGTTCTTTAAAGCCTGCTACCGGCGCCAGCGCAAACAGCTGCGGCCGGACGTTTTGCTTGAGCTCGAAGACCATCCGCACCGTCTGCGGGTCAAACTGCCCGACGCGGGCGGACTTGATGTAAGGATCGTCACTACGAATCTGACCGCCCATGCCCTTAAGCACGGAATTGAGGTTCACCCCCTGGAGATCGACCACCAGCCGCTCAGGATTGCTCAACGCAAACTGTTTGTATTTCAGCTCGTGGCTGGATTCCAGCGTCACGCGCGTATAAGTCGACGAAGGCCAGACGCGTACGGCGACCACCCGGCTTTCAGCGGCAAGCCCCACCTGGCTTACGCTGAGTAACCACATTGCCCCGGCCCCTTTTAACAGGCCGCGACGCGTTATTCCTGACTGACTTCCCGACATGCTTCTCCCAGGCAAAAAAAATCGATTTAGCAAAGTAAACGGCTGGTTTGACCGAAAACTTTAACCAAAGGCGCATAAACTGTCATCTATAAAAGGGTAAACAATCCTGTTTAAATCCGATTTCTCGCATGCTTTATCAAGCCATTGGTTGAAATTGCTGCTTGCGTCCGGAAGAAAAACAGAATAAAAATACAATAATTACGAATAATCATGCATAGAGGTTGTACTGTGGTGAAGGAACGTAAAACCGAACTGGTTGAGGGATTTCGTCATTCTGTTCCCTACATTAACGCCCACCGCGGCAAGACGTTTGTCATCATGCTTGGTGGTGAAGCCATTGAGCATGAAAATTTCTCAAGCATTGTCAATGATATAGGCTTACTACACAGTCTGGGCATTCGCCTGGTACTGGTGTATGGTGCCCGCCCGCAGATTGACGCCAATCTGGCACAGCATCATCACGAGCCGCTGTACCACAAAAATACCCGAGTGACTGACGCCAAAACCCTCGACCTGGTGAAGCAGGCCGCCGGGATGCTGCAACTCGACATCACCGCCCGTTTGTCAATGAGCCTCAACAACACGCCGTTGCAGGGCGCGCATATCAACGTCGTCAGCGGTAATTTCATTATCGCGCAGCCGCTGGGCGTCGATGACGGCATTGATTACTGTCACAGCGGGCGTATTCGCCGCATTGACGAAGAAGCCATTCATCGCCAGCTCGACAGCGGCGCCATCGTGCTGATGGGCCCGGTGGCCGTCTCCGTGACCGGGGAAAGCTTCAACCTGACCTCGGAAGAAATTGCCACACAGCTCGCCATCAAGCTGAAAGCGGAAAAAATGATCGGCTTTTGCTCCTCGCAGGGCGTACTGAATGCCGAAGGCGAGATAATCTCTGAACTGTTCCCGAACGAAGCGCAGGCGCGTGTTGAAGCTCTGGAAACGGAAGGCGACTATTACTCCGGTACGGTACGTTTCCTGCGCGGCGCGGTGAAGGCCTGCCGCAGCGGCGTTCGTCGTTGTCACCTCATCAGCTACCAGGAAAACGGTGCGCTGCTGCAGGAGCTCTTCTCCCGCGACGGCATCGGTACGCAGATTGTGATGGAAAGCGCCGAGCAAATTCGTCGCGCCACCATCAACGACATCGGCGGGATCCTCGAGCTTATCGAGCCCCTGGAGCAACAGGGCATTCTGGTGCGTCGTTCGCGCGAGCAGCTCGAAATGGAAATCGACAAGTTCACGGTTATTCAGCGCGATAACACCACCATCGCCTGCGCCGCACTCTATCCTTTTCCGGAAGAACGCATCGGCGAGATGGCCTGCGTGGCGGTCCATCCCGACTATCGCAGCTCGTCGCGCGGTGAAGTGCTGCTGGAGCGCGTTGCCGCTCAGGCCCGGCAGATGGGGCTCAGTAAGCTGTTTGTCCTGACCACCCGCAGCATTCACTGGTTCCAGGAGCGCGGATTCACGCCTGTCGAAGTGGATTTGCTGCCGGAGAGTAAAAAAGAGATGTACAACTATCAGCGCCGTTCGAAGGTGCTGATGGCGGATTTAACCTGACGAATGAGCTGCCGGGCGGCAATGGGTTTGCCCGGCCTACATTCTGGCAAATAACGCCGCCAGCCCGCTTCGCCGCTCGGTCCTTACCGTAATCGCTTTCGCCAGCAGTTTCTTATCCGCATACAGCGACAGCTGCTTTTTGGCACGCGTAATCGCGGTATAGACAAGCTCCCGCGTCACCAGCGGCACGCTTTGCGAAGGCAAAATCAGCGCCGCGTGGTTGAATTCCGAGCCCTGTGATTTATGCACCGTCATCGCCCAGGCGGTGTCGTGCTCCGGCAGGCGGCTCGGCTGCACGGATTTGATGCTGCCATCCGGCATCGGGAACCAGACGCGCAGCCCTGTGCCGCGATCTAACGCCACGCCGATATCCCCATTAAACAACCCGAGCGTGCTGTCGTTGCGGGCGATCATCACCGGTCGCCCTTCGTACCAGCGGGAATGCCGTGAAGGCGTAATACGCCTCTGGCGGGCGAGCGTTTGCTCCAGCTGTTCATTCACGCCACTGACGCCATACGGCCCTTCACGCAGCGCACAAAGCAGCTGATATTGCGAAAATGCGCCGAGAACGTCTGCCGGCTCAGCGCAAGCCTTCAACAGCGACAGATAATCTGCGTAACCCGCCACCGCAGCGTTGAGCATATCGTCATACTCTGCGGTGGTTTTCAGCGATTTGAGTTCGATGTCGGAAAAGCCCTCGGCAAAGACGGCGTTCATCGCCTGCGGATCGCCTGCATTCACCGCTTTTGCCAGCTGACCTATGCCGGAATCGCTGCCAAAGCGGTAGCTTTTTTGCAGCAGGCACAGGCTGTCGCGCAGCGCACCTGCCTGCGTACCTTCGCCTGCAGGAACCGGGAAGCCGGTGATTCGGCTTAGTTCCTGCGCCCTTGCTGGCGTATATCCGGCGTTAACCCAGGCACAGATATCGCCGAGCACCGCGCCGGCTTCAACCGAGGCCAGCTGATCGCGATCGCCCAGGAAAATCACCCTGGCGTGTTCAGGCAGCGCCGCAATCAACCGCGCCATCATCGGCAGGTCGATCATTGAGGCTTCATCCACGACCAGTACGTCGAGATGCAGCGGGTTGCCCGCGTGGTAGCGCAGGCGCTGACTGCCCGGCTGGGCACCCAGCAGACGGTGAAGCGTTCCTGCCTCCGCCGGCAGCCATTTCTTCTGTTCGTCGGTTAACGGCAGCTCTCGCAGGGCAGTACCTAACGATTCTGTCAGGCGTGCTGCCGCTTTGCCCGTCGGAGCCGCCAGCCGGATACGACATTTAGGCTGGGTATTGGTCTGGATCAGCGCCACCAGCAGTTTCGCAACCGTGGTCGTTTTCCCGGTGCCCGGACCGCCAGAAATCACAGAGATTCGTCTGGTTAACGCAACAGCTGCAGCCACCTTCTGCCAGTCGGTTTTACCTGAAGGCGGGAAAAGGGCACTTAGCGTTGTCGTCAGCAGCGCTTCATCTGTCGATACCAGAGGCCCGGCCTGGCTAAAGAATCGGGCAATGGCAGACTCGTTCTGCCACAGGCGATTAAGGTAGAGCCGCCCTTCGCTCAGCACCAGCGGCGTCGCTTCTGTGCCATCGCTGACGGCAGGGGACACCCGTAGCAGCGATTCAATATTGTCCACCGGACCTGCCAACGCAAACAGCTGTTGCCAGAGCGCCTGCGCCCGGTCCGGGGCCTGCTCATCGGGCTGAAAGTGAGACAGCGGCAGGCAAACGTGTCCTTCTCCCGCATCCCGACTAAGTAACGCTGCCGCCAGCAGGACGGCGGGGTTATCGTGCTCTGCAACCATCAGGGCAAACTGAACATCTAACGGGCGCAGCAGCTTTTGTTGAGCGGCTTCCATCAGCAGGGTCTTCATGTTCATCCTTTCACCTCCTGTGCATCGCCCGCGAACAGCTTGTCCATACCATCGATTAGGGCTTTATCGGGCCTCGTGGCATACATGCCCTGCCCGCTTTCTCCCCCATCCACGCCGCGTAAAAACAGATAAATCACGCCGCCAAAGTGCGCATCATAGTCATAATCCCGCAGCCGGTGGCGCAAATAGCGGTGGAGCGCAAGGCTGTAAAGCTGGTACTGCAAATCATAGCGGTGCGACTGCATCGCCTGCGCCATCGCCGCCTGGGTGTAGGCTTCGCTGTTCTCCCCCAGCCAGTTCGATTTATAGTCCAGCAGGTAGTAGCGCCCATCGTGGCGGAACACGAGGTCGATAAAACCTTTCAGCATTCCGCTGACCTGGCGGAAATCAAGCGGCGGACAACCGGCGGATAACGCATCATACTGGCGAATCAGCGTATCCAGCTTCTGCGGTACCAGCAGCTGCTCTATCGGCAGATAAAACTCCATCTCAACCTGTTTGTCCCTGGCCGTCAGCTGACTCAGCGAGATCCCGGCACCTGACAGCGGCGTTTGCAGCACAACGCCCAGCCACTGGGTTAAAACGGGAGCCCATTTTGCCTCGAAGCCGTTACGTTCAAGCTGTTCCTGCATCCACATTTCAGACACGGGCTGAGTGAAGTCGATCTCTTCGAACAGGCTGTGCAGGAAGGTACCTGGCGATGCACCACGGGGGAAATGATGAGGCGTTAATTCGGCGTCTTCGATGACCTCCGCCACGCCCGCCGCGTCAATATCCAGACGCGGCAGCAAATCCTGCGCCACGCTATGACCGCGCTGCTGGAGACCGGAATAGCTGGTCACTCGCCAGTCGTCATTGATGCGACGCTGCATTTCCCGGGCGCACAGCTCCGGCATTTCAGGCGTGAGAGCCTGCCAGCGGCCCCCCTCGGGCAGTACGGCGATCTGCAAATCTACATGTTCATTACAAAGTTCGCGCAGGCAGGTCTCAAGCCCGGCGGCGTCTTTGGCCTCACCTTTTTGCACCAGGCGCCCCAGGGCACTGTGATGCAGTTCTGTGTCGGTCGCTTTATCACTCCGACGCGGGCTGAGCGGAGCAATACCCAGGCTGCAATGCCAGATTGCACGGGTCAACGCCACGTAGAGCAAACGCAAGTCTTCGGCCAGGCGTTCTGCCTCGGCGAGCTCCAGGCTCTCCTCGCCGTTGTGCAAATCAAGCACCGCGGCAAAGGAGCTGCGATCGTGATAGAACGCCTGATCCTGCTTACGATAGCGGGCAATAAACGGTAGCCAGACCAGCGAGTATTCCAGCCCTTTTGATTTATGCACCGTGACGATTTGCACCAGGTGCTTGTCGCTTTCCAGACGCATTTGTTGCCCGGAGGCGCCGCTGTTCGGATCGACAATCTGCTGTGCCAGCCAGCGCATTAGTGCGTGCTCACTTTCAAGCTGCCCGGCGGCTTCCTGGAGCAGCTCGCTGAGGTGCAGGATATCCGTCAGACGCCGCTCGCCGCCGTGGGTCGCCAGCAGGTTTTCCGCGATATTGCGGGCTGCCATCAGCGCCCGCAGCATCGCCATCACGCCGCGCTGCTGCCAGAGTTGGCGATACTGGCTGAACTCTTCCACCAGCGCATCCCACGCCAGCTCATCCAGGTTGAGCCCTTCAATATCCTGCGCATTCAGGCCGAAAAGTGAACTGGCCAGCGCGCTACGCAGGCTGCTTTCCCGCTCCGGCGCAAGCACCGCCTGCAGCAGCCACAGCAGCTCCTGCGCTTCAGGCGTTTCAAACACGCTGTCGCGGTTAGAGAGATAGACGGACGGAATGCCAAGTACATTCAGCGCATCGCGCACCAGCGCAGCTTCCTGGCGGTTACGCACCAGTACGGTGATATCCGAAGCCTGAACCGGACGAGCCTGTTCACCTCGCCAGAGCAGAGCATCGCCACGCTGCCCGGCGCTCAGCCAGTCGCGAATTTGACCCGCGCAGAGCTGCGCCATAAAAGCCTGATAATCTCCAGCCCCCACGCTATTGCCCGGCATCAGCCAGAAGCGCATCGCGGGCTGGCTCTCACCTTTGAGCTCAAAGCGTAACGTCTGATTTTTGGGGGCAGACTTTACAGGCAGAAAAGGGATATCACGGAACATGAAGGGGTTATCAGCAGTGCTGAACAGCTGATTGACGCTTTCCACCACGCCAGGTGCGGAGCGCCAGTTAGTATCAAGCGTGTAGTGCGCAGTCACATCGCTGCGGGCGCGCATATAGGTAAAAATATCTGCACCGCGGAAGGCGTAAATAGCCTGTTTCGGATCGCCAATCAGCAGCAGCGCGGTATCCGGCTGCTGTCGCCAGATGCGGCGGAAAATGCGGTACTGTTGCGGATCGGTGTCCTGAAATTCATCAATCATCGCCACCGGGAAACGCTGGCGGATCGCTGCGGCTAACGCCTCGCCGCTTTCACTCTGCAACGCCTGGTCCAGGCGACTGAGCATATCGTCAAAGCCCATCTCCCCGCGTCGCAGTTTCTCCCGGGCGACCGCCTCACGGATTTCAGTCATCGCCCTTGAAATCACAAGATCGTTCAGCGACGGCGGTGCGGCCAGGATCGCATCGATCGTCTCAAAAAGCGCATGCCGCGGCGGCTCGCCTCCCTCTTTGGTCCGGGAGATTAAAAAAGTCTGAGAAAATTTACCCAGATGCTCCGCAAGCTGATATCCGGCCTGTTCTTCTCGGGCCCAGTCGGTTACGGCATCCAGCCAGCGCCCCTGATTGGCCCGGTTGTATTTGTTTCGCTGAATGCCGGAGTTTTCGATGATCTCCGGCAGCTCGCCTGCGGCCGCAAGCCACTGGGCTTTTATGTCCGCGATTTGTGCCACAATTTGCTGATGCCGGGCGATCAGCGTCTCGTTTGACGGCGGCGATTTAAGCTGCGGAGCTTCGCCCTGAAGGTAGCGATCGATGGATTTCAGCAGTTCCTGAGGACCCATCCAGCTGGCGTGGATAGCCTCGGCCACCTCACGCGGCAGCGGGTAACAGTGACGCCGCCAGAAATCCGCACAGGCCTGAAAGCGCAGCCGGGACTCGTCTTCGATCAGTTGCTGTTCGAACAGCATGCCCGATTCAAAGGCATTGAGGCTCAGCATACGCTGGCAAAAGCCGTGGATGGTAAAGACGGCAGCTTCATCCATCTGGCGTTCGGCGAGCAAAAGCACTTCCGCAGCCTGTTCTTTGTTCGGGATTTCTTCCAGCAGGCTGGCATAAAGCGGATTATCGGTGCGGTTACGCAGGCAGGCGATGCGCAGTTCGTGAATATTGCTGCGGATACGGCCGCGCAGCTCTTCGGTGGCCGCTTCTGTGAAGGTCACCACCAGCAGTTCTTCAACGTCGACAGGACGGACAAAGGCGGCTTCGCCGCCCAGTCCAAGCAGCAGCCGCAAATAGAGTGCGGCGATAGTGTAGGTTTTTCCGGTGCCCGCTGAGGCTTCAATCAGGCGCTCACCCGTTAACGGCAAGCGCAGGGGATTTAAGGACTCGGCGGTCTCGGTCATTCGTTCTCTCTCATCAGCGGCATGGATTGCTGCAACGCGCTGACGCTTTCCCAGACCTTCCAGCCTTTCGGGTGAACATAGGTTGTTTTCCCGTTCTGGCTGCCGGAGACCTGAGAAAGGACGGTCATGCCCTGCGGCTCCACCACCGTCTGATGGAAGAAGTCAGCAAGCTTTTGCGGCGTCAGCAGTTTTATCTGAGCCACTACTTTATCACGTGAATCAAAGCGCATATTACCGCGATCGAAATCTTTGCTGAGCTTCGAGGCTTCATCACCCAGCGTTTGCGGCGGCTGCTGCATCTGCGCAATCACCGACTGCTGTATTTGCGCGAACTCTTCGGGCTTCATGGCCCGCAATTTGGCCTCAGCCGTCGGGAAGAATGCCTTAAAGCGCTGCCAGAGGAAATCCGGCTGCTTGTCGCTGCTCTGCAACAGGAAACCGACGCCCCACTGGCGGCCAATGTTCATCGGGAAGGCAAATACCGCATAGCCCAGTTGCTCTTCGGTGCGCAGCTGATTGTAGAACCACGGCTGGATAATTTGACCAAGCATGGCGCTGGCGGCGGAGCTACTGAATTCATCGGCTTTGGCCGGGGCGAATACCGCAGCAAGCGCGGAGTCGCTGGTGTTTCCTGCTTTTTCGAAGATGGCATTCTGATTTTTATCCACCACCACGTCTTTATTGCGGCACCACTCGCTGCCGTGCGCATGAAGCTGATTCTGAACTTTTCGCGCCAGAGCCACAGAATTTTCGGCCGTCATATTACCCACCACCAGGAATTCCGGACGCGCACCGGCTTTCAGCTCATCACGCCAGGCCAGCACGTCTTTCAGGGTGATCGACGGCAACAGGTCACGGCGCACTTCACGCTGGAAATAAGGCACCTGAGACAGCATCTGAATCGGCATGATAGCCTGATCGAACGCTTTGCCCTTCTCGGCGGAATCCAGCATTTGCGCATACCAGGATTTCGCCTGCGCGAGCTGCTCTTCGGTTGGCTGATAGCTGAAATAGCCCTGGAGCAGTGCGTCAAAGAGCTGCGGCAGACGCTGGGTATAGCCGCTGGCGTTGACCATCAGACCATTGTTGGCCCCGGTGGAGAAGCTGATACCGCCTACAGCGGCCTGATTGCTTAACTGGTCAAGCGCTATCCCTGCCAGATAATCATTCAGCGCGAAAATGACCTGATTGCGTGCACTGTCCATCGCGTGAGGGTTGCGCAGTACTAACGTCACGTCAGCCTTAGGCTCGCTGGCAAAGTAACGGCTCGGCGTGTACACAACGCGCAGCTGTGGCTCATCGACGATAAGCTGCGGCTTGTCGCTGACTTTTTCAGGCTTAATCAGGGAGAAATCATCCGGAATGTACGGGTTCAGCGTTGGCAGCTGCAGGGCAATTTTGGCCGATTCCTGCTGCCACTGGCTGAAGGTCTGCGGGCTGATTTTATCCACCTGATAAGGCGCATCCACGAAATAGGCCGTTTTGTTATGCGGCTCGTTCGGGCTGATGTACCAGATACGCGCATTTTGCGGGGTCATCATTGCCAGCCGATCGTTAATCGCTTTCTCATCGTACCGATCGGCAATATTCACCGCATCGAGCGTGTGTTCCACCGGCACGCGAATCATGGTGTCCGCCAGCCATTCGACGTAATCCATATCCCGGTTGATGGACGGGTAGCGGAAATCGAGATCCAGCACGTGCGCCAGCTCATCGAAATAGCGTTTATCCACGCCCTTTTCGCGCAGCAAATTGAGGTAGCTGAATATCGCAGCTACAACCTGGTCGCGGTTCGCCAGCCCTTTATCGGTCAGGGTGGCAGAAATTGCCAGTACGCCGCTGTTACCGTTCACTATCGGGTCAGAGTCGGCGCGAATCCCCTCGGCCAGCCCCTGATTTTGCAGCCAGTCAGACAAGGTTCCCGGGCTACGGTTGCCAATCAGGTACGTCACCAGTTCATCGGTTTTGCTGCGGAACTGGGCGGTGTTGTTATCAATACGAAACTCCACGCGCAGCACTTTGCGAGGCACAGCAGGCGTGTAGTGAATGATGATGCCTTTCTGCGCGTCAGTCACAACCGGCACGGTAATTTCAGGGCGAGTGATATTTTTATCAGACACGCGGCCCCAGGTTTTTGCGGCCATTTTAGCCAGCTCCGGCAGGGGCTTGTTGCTGTAGATAACCGCCTTCATCAGGTTGGCTGAATAATACTTGTCACGGAATGCGAGTAGCGCGTCCAGCACCGGGCTGCCCGGTTTGTCGCTCAGCGTTTCGAGGTTACCGCCGGAGAAGCGAGCGCCAGGGTGCGCCGGGTTAATGGTTTCGGCGCTGACCTGAGCCATGCGCATCCCATCACGACTACGGGCCATGGTCAGTTCGGAGTTTACGGCGTTTCGTTCGCGGTCAGCGTACTTTTTATCGAGCAGCGGCTCAGCAATCGCATCGGCCAGGCGATCGACAGCGCCTTCCAGCGCGTCGTTTTCCACTTCAAGGTAGAAAGCCGTGCGGTACGGGGCGGTACTGGCGTTGTGGCTACCGCCGTGCATTTTGAGGTATTCGGCGAGGCTGTCCGGCTGCGGGTACTTTTTAGACCCCATCAGCGTCATATGCTCGAGGAAATGCGCGAGACCCGGATGAGAATCAGGATCCTCAAGTGAGCCGACGGGCACCACCAGCGCAGAGAGTGATTTTACCGCCTGCGGATCGGACACCAGCAGCACGACCATGCCGTTATCAAGCTTGATCGCCTGATACTGACGCGGATCTTTCTCACTTTTACGGATGGTTTCTTTTACCGGTTGCCAGCCTTCATCGGCCTGGCTTATGGGCGCCCAGAGGGCGAACAATACGATAAATACAACATTCAACCAGGTGCTGCGGGGCATTCACGGACCTCATCATTAACAAACTTCTGTGCTGCTCTGTATGGCAGCCTCACTTATAAACATCAGTCCGTGATACGTCGCGCATGATAATGGAATCCGGATATCTGCGCAATTTTTAAACAATCCTTATGACTGATGGAAGCGAAAAACGGGCTGCAGATAACGTTCTGCCTGCCTGAGGATCGCCTCAACGCTTTCGGGCTCAAGGGTGCGCCAAAGTCGCTGATACCAGACGTCATCCCCTTCACCCCGTATGACCTGGTTCCCTTCCCAGGCCTGCATAAATTTGCTACGGGCTTTTTGCTGCGTTTCGTCATCCCATAAAATGACATTATTTTCGCGGTCATAACAAGCCTTGAGCCACGCCCCCCCACTTTCAGGTAGCAGCAACAGCGGCTGTGACATGCCTTCCCGATAGCCTGCGACCAGATCCGCCAGGTACGCCATCGCTTCCTGTTCGGCAAGCGGCGGGAAACGCCACTCCCCTTCTTTACGCAGCAGCAAACGGCTTTCTCCTTTTCCACCGCTGGCACAATAGACCAGATGCTCAAGCCAAAGTTGCATTCCCTGAGAGACCTTCTGCATTGACGGACGCCAGCGCAGCAGCCCGTCCGACTGTACCTGTGTGAGCCAGCCAGTAATATTGACCCCGTCACACTGCAAATCAATTTCCAGACTTTTTGCAGGCTGGCGGCAGGCGTTCACCCTGTCGGCCAGCGCCTGCATCTCGCCTCGCTGGTCGTCCCAGGCAATATCGCCAAACGCCCCGTACGGCAGCTCTCCCCCGGCGCGAAAACGCCGGTACATCAGGCCAGCATCGCGATCTTCGACCAGCGTATTCACCAGTTGCTGATTGAGCTGGTAGCGGGTTAATCCATCAAGCGTAAACGGCTCGGTTTCAGGAATGTCGCTCTCTTCAGTTCGGAAATTCACCTGTAAACGCATCTGGAAAAATGCCCTGACGGGGTGTGACCAGAAGCGTTGCAGCTGCTCAAAGGGGAGCGTTTCCAGAACCTGTGGCGGCAGCGGCTGGATAAAATCACTGTGGGCCTCGCCCTCCAGGCTCGCCGCTTTCAGCCATTCCCGGGCATAGCTTTGCCCTTCTCCGGGCAGGAAATTGGCCGCATCAAACGGCATCCGGCTGTGCTGATGCGTGATGTGCTGCTTAACGTGACGCTCGCTTTCATCGCAGTTGAGCGCTTCCTCGCCCTTCAGGCAATGGCTCTGACCAATGTAATCCACCAGTTCCTGCACCAGAACGGAAGGATAACGCTCGCTGTTGTCCTGAATGGAGCGACCAATATAGCTGATATAAAGTTTTTGCTCCGCCGACATCAGCGCTTCCAGGAACAGATAGCGGTCATCATCGCGGCGGCTGCGGTCGCCGCGCAGCGGCTTCTGGCTCATCAGATCAAACCCTAACGGCGCAAGCGCTCGCGGGTAAATACCATCGTTCATACCAAGCAGACAAACGACTTTGAAAGGAATAGAACGCATCGGCATGAGAGTACAAATGTTGACCGGCCCGGCCAGGAAACGCTGACTGATGCGCTCCTGATCCAGGCGCTGAGCCAGCTCATCGCGCAGCAGCGACAGCGGTACTGGAGCTGAGAAGTGCGATTCCAGGCCCTGATCGATAATGCCCTGCCACTGCTGCTCAATCAGCGCCAGTGCAGCTTCCGTATCGGTATCCGGCAGGAAGAAGTCGTTAAGCATTTCGCGGCAAACGGGCAGCCACTCAGTCAGCGGACGCTCTTCGGAAAGCCGATGCCGCCACTGATTGAGCATCATCAGCAGCGAAGCCAGGTAGCCCACCAGCTCGGCGATAAGCCCGCTGGATTCGTCATACGGCAGGATGGATTGCCATTCACCCTCGCTGCTTTCCATCGCATAGCCCAACAGCATTCGCGTGAGGCCAAAACGCCAGGTGTGCTGGCCTGTCGGCGGCAAATCCCATTCGCGGACGTTGTCATCGTCCATTCCCCAGCGCACGCCTGACTCATTCACCCACTGTCGCAGATACCGCAGCCCTTCTTCGTCAATATTGAAGCGCGCCGCCAGTACAGGAACATCCAGCAAGGCCAGCACATCTTCGCTGACAAAGCGGCTGTCTGGCAGTGAAAGTAGCGTGATAAACGCCTGCAGGGCGGGATGAGACTGTCTTGCCCGGCGATCTGAAATAGCCCAGGGGACATAACGCTCGCCGCTGGCGCTGCCGAACACGGCCTGAATAAACGGACTGTAGCTGTCGATATCCGACACCATCACGATGATATCGCGAGGAGAAAGACTGGGATCGTCCTCCAGCATTGCCAGCAAACGATCGTGCAAAACTTCCACTTCGCGCTGCGGGCTGTGGCAGACGTGAATACTCAGGCTGCGATCGTCAGGATCCAGCGTCCGCTTGCTGTTGCTATGGGCAAACTCATCGGCAGTACGTCCGGCTACCGCGCTGTTTTGCAGCTCAAGAATGTCATATTGCAGGTTGTGCAGCAGATTGTCGGGCTCAATATCAACGAAAGCATCAAGCTCCTGATAGCGTTCAAGCCCCGCCAGTAAATAGATATAGTCGCGTCCCAGCTTGCCCCAGGAGGCCAGCATCGGATTGCCTATATCCTGCTCGCCTTCGGCGTTAAACAGGGCCGGAGCCTGCTGGCTGTCCCGAAATAACGGCAGCTCTCGCTGTTCGCGGTGGTGTCGGCGCTGGCGTGCCAGTAGCTTCGCCAGGAATGCCGGATCTTTAATGTCGCCCCAGTAGTAACGGCATGGATTGGTGAACAGCACATAGACATCCACATGCTTACCCAACGCCTGCAGCGCCTGTAAATAAACCGGAGGCAGGGCCGAGATGCCGCAGATAAACACGCGGGAAGGCAAACCTTCAGGTGCCTGTTCACTCCCTTCCAGAGCGGAGATAAAGCGCTGATACAAATTGGCACGGTGCCATAACGGCTGACCCAGCGCCTGAGTGTGTTCCACCAACGCTTTCCACAATGGAGCCTGCCACAGCTGGGCATCGTCTATGCCTTCAACGCATTCATCGGCTTCCCAACGCGTGAGCCATTCCGGACGGTAAACCAGATACTGGTCGTACAGGTCGGCAATACGGGAGGCAAGCTGGAACAGCTTACGCTTATCGCTGTCGTCCGCCAGATAGTGGCGCAGCGGAGCAAAGGCGTCCTGTTCAAGCATCTCTGGCAGCAACGTCATAAGCTTCCAGCTCATGCTCTGTTTATTGAAAGCACTTTGTTCCGGGATGTCCGGCAACACGCGAACAAACATATCCCAGATAAAACTTGCCGGGAGCGGGAAGGTAATGTTGGCGGCAATCCCGAAACGCTTCGACAACGTCATCTGCAACCACTGCGCCATACCCGTACTTTGCACCAGCACCATTTCAGGTTCAAAAGGGTCACCAAGCCTGTCGTGCTCAACGATGAACTCCATCAATGCTTCCAGCACATCCAGACGGTTGGAGTGATAGACCCTTAACATAATTGCTCCTGACGCTCGCGGTTATACCATTAACTGCCCGGACAATGGAGGCGGGTTAGCTGCCCCTTTTTGCCTGATGGCGTGGTGATCGTTGCCGTGATGCTGACACATCTTTGGCGGCTTGTCTGTACGCGGTTTTGCGTCCAGCCCTCCGGGACAGCCACTGATTTCAGCTGTATTTGTCGCCCTGCCTCACGCCAGAGGGCCCGATATTGGCTGAGCTGCACGCCGCCTGCGGCAAGCTGGCTATACAAACCGGACAAGGCTGTGACTACCATGACCATCAGCACCACGCTCAGCAGAACTTCGGGGAGGCTGAACCCTTGCTGACGCATCAGGGGAGCTGACATTGCAGGACCTCCTTGCGCGGGCAGAAATCGCTCCAGCCACTGCGGTTAAACTGCAAAATGCCTTTTTGCACCTGACCGGTTTGCCAGCGATATTGTTCGCCGCTGTTAGCGATAAGCAGGGCACTCTCATCGCTAAAAATACGCAGGCACACTCGCCCGGCAAAATCAGTATCATCCCGACACCGATCGCCCGGCTCCGGCTTCCATGCGAACATTCGTCCCTCTTCAAGCAACGATTCCGCGTTTACCGTATCCTGCATAGCCCTCTGCTCAAGGGTGGTTTGCCTCAGCTGCGACTGGTGCTGCATACTCATGCCCTGTAACGTCAGGCTCCCAAGCACCAGCATAAGCAATACCAGCATCAGCGATGACATCCCTTTTTGCTGTCTCACAGGTTATGCCCTGTCACACCGTAGCCCGCGCTGACGCTCACTTCCGGACGAGATCTCAGGTGTGCGTTGAGCACCAGTTCAAATTCAGGCGCAAATTCATTCTGGTTATGTCTTGTCACGCTGAAGGCATCGACGATAACAAAATCTGTATCGGTCATTCTTTCCCACCCTTTTCCTGCGCAGTTTGTCGCCCCACGTAGCGTTTCTAGCGCACCTCCGTTGAGCCGAAACCCTGTGACATCCGCATTCGCCGGCGGCGAGTCCTCCCAGACGCCGTTCAGATTGCTGTCCCAGCGAATCAATACGCACCGGTCCGCAAGAGTGAGTCCTTCGCCTTTGCATACACCCTGACAGAAACCTGCTCGCTGCAGATATCGACCAACGGTAAACAGACGCTGCCAGACCTCCTCCTCCAGCGCCAACTGCTGAGTCTGGCGTAAAGCTGCCCTCTGCAGGGCGGGCAAAAATCGGGCACTGGCTAACAGCACCGCGCTGGAGATGGCCATGGCGATCAAGACCTCAACCAGTGAGAAACCACGCTGATTCACTGACATCCTTTATCGCTGCTCCCTTTGCATAGCCGAACTCGTCCCCAGTTGGACACAACCAGCGTCCAGCTATCCGCCCCACTTTTGAGAATGATGTGCCCGGGCCATGCCGTATTTCGCAGACCATAAAACCCCAATGCGGGCGTGATATCACTGAGCATCACTTCCGGCCAGAGTGGCCTGAGCACAAAGCGATTTTGCGCATCGCAGCCGCTCTGTGCAGGGTTCACAGCACTAAGACACCAGCCATACGCTCCGCTTTCTCGACGTGGTAAACGATCCCGGTTGTACCAGTTGGCGTCATTACGCAACATGCTCAGGTAATCTCTTATCTGGCAAGCGGTTTGCCATAGCCGCTGCTGCCGCTGCCAGTTTTGCCAGCCGTAGAGCCCTCCGGCACTGAGAATCATCATCAGCGACAGTGCGATCAGCATTTCAATGAGGGTATATCCCTGTTCTCGTTTCATGCCCGCACTCTGCCCTTACACCATCAGCAATGCGACCGGGCATGTTGATTTTTACGGGCACGTTTCAGGGAAATTTAACGCGTTGCAGGACGTTGCAGATAATCAGGAAGGAAGGCCGAAAAAAACAAAACCGGCCACGTGGGCCGGTTGATTTCAGGTGATTTAAATCGCCACGGGCGCTTTAATGCCCGGGTGGGGATCGTAACCTTCAATCTCGAAGTCCTCGAACTGGTAGTCGAAGATAGAGGCAGGTTTACGTTTAATCACCAGTTTCGGCAACGCACGAGGCTCACGGCTCAGCTGCAGATGCGTCTGCTCCATGTGGTTGCTGTAAAGGTGCGTGTCGCCGCCGGTCCAGACAAAATCACCCACCTCGAGATCGCACTGCTGGGCAACCATATGCACTAACAGCGCGTAGCTCGCGATGTTGAACGGTAAGCCCAGGAATACGTCGCAGGAGCGCTGATACAGCTGGCAGGAAAGTTTGCCGCCTGCCACGTAAAACTGGAAGAAAGCGTGGCAAGGTGCCAGCGCCATTTTGTCCAGTTCACCGACGTTCCAGGCAGAAACGATGATACGGCGCGAGTCCGGGTCATTTTTCAGCTGGTTAATGACCGTAGTGATCTGGTCAATATGACGACCATCTGGCGTCGGCCATGCGCGCCACTGCTTGCCATAAACCGGCCCGAGGTTGCCCTGCTCGTCGGCCCACTCATCCCAAATGGAGACGTTATTTTCATGGAGATAAGCGACGTTAGTATCCCCTTTCAGGAACCACAGCAGCTCATGAATGATGGAGCGCAAATGGCAGCGCTTGGTGGTGACCAGCGGGAAGCCTTCCTGCAGGTTAAAACGCATCTGGTGGCCGAAAATCGACAGCGTGCCCGTGCCGGTACGGTCATTTTTTTGAGTGCCCTCATCGAGCACCTTCTGCATCAGATCAAGATACTGTTTCATGCTTCCTCAGGAGACTTGTTGCTGTGGGCGACGACGATAAGCCCAGACCATCATGATAATGCCCGCCAGCACCATCGGAATGGAGAGAATCTGCCCCATGCTGATGTACTGCACCCACTCGCCGGTGAACTGCGCATCCGGCTGGCGGAAGAACTCGACGATGATGCGGAACAGGCCATAGCCAATCAGGAACAGGCCAGAAACGGAGCCCGTAGGGCGCGGCTTGCGGATGAACAGATTAAGGATGATGAACAGCACCACGCCTTCCAGCACCAGCTCATAAAGCTGCGAAGCGTGACGAGGCAGAACGCCGTACTGATCGAACAGAGATTGCCACTCAGGGTGTGATGGCAGCAGCGCCAGGTCTTCCACGCGGGATCCCGGGAACAGCATGGTGTAGTGGAAGGACGGATCGACACGGCCCCACAGCTCACCGTTGATAAAGTTACCCAGACGGCCTGCCCCGAGCCCGAACGGGATCAGCGGAGCAATAAAGTCGGAAACCTGGAAGAAGGTGCGTTTGGTACGTCTGGCGAAGACAATCATCACCACGATAACGCCAATCAGGCCGCCGTGGAATGACATGCCGCCGTCCCAGACGCGGAACAGGTAAAGCGGATCGCTCAGGAATACTGGCATGTTGTAGAACAGCACGTAGCCAATACGTCCACCTAGGAAAACACCAAGGAAGCCTGCATAGAGCAGGTTTTCAACTTCGTTTTTCGTCCAGCCGCTACCAGGCTTACCTGCCCTTCGGGACGCCAGCCACATTGCAAAAATAAAACCGACCAGGTACATCAAGCCGTACCAGTGAAGCGAGACCGGTCCAATGGAAAAAATCACCGGATCGAATTCCGGGAAATGCAGATAACCACTATTCATCTGTCACCACAAATGCTTGTTATTCCGCCGAAAGTGGTCAGCGGGTGAAACGTGCAGCCGGACGGCTGCCCCAAAGGTGCGAATGATAGCACAAGGCTAAAGGAGGGGATGCGGTGAAAGATGTAAAAGATATGTATACCCGTCATACTTCAAGCTGCAGGTGCGTTGGCTGCACTCCCTCACCTCAGTCACTTACTGAAGTAAGCTCCTGAGGATTCACTCCCTTGCCGCCTTCCTGCAACTCGAATTATTTAGGGTCAAGACATCAGATCGAAAAATCAGTGAGCAAAGCGAAACGGCAGCTCGCTGGTTCGCGGTTTTCACTCCCGCCGAAAATCTAGTTATCGGCCACCGCGAATCAGCCCCCCCAGGCCACGACGCTCCATAAAGGCCGCTACCTGGTGGCGCACTTCCGTGGTGAGCTGAGCATCCAGGCTGCGCTGGGCCAGGTTTTGTGCTTCTTCAAGTTCAATGTTGCGCAGCAGATATTTCACGCGAGCGACGGAGCGACCGTTCATCGACAGATGGCGGAAGCCAAGGCCAATCAGAATCGTGACGCACATCGGATCCCCCGCCATCTCCCCGCACACCCGAAGATCAAGACCGTTACGTTCGGCATCCTGCGCAATCATGGCCAGCGCACGCAACAGCGCCGGGTGGAGGCTGTCGTAGATGCTCGCCACACGCGTGTTGTTTCTGTCGACCGCCAGCAGATACTGAGTCAGATCGTTGGTGCCGACGGAAATGAAGTCCACGCGACTCGACAGATGCGGCATCAAAAAGACCATCGAAGGCACTTCCAGCATCACGCCAATACGCGGTTTCGGGATTTCGTAGCCAATCATCTCTTCAACTTCGCGCCCGGCACGTTCAATCAGGCGCTTCGCCTCATCCACTTCATCAATGCTGGTGACCATCGGCAGCAGTATGCTGAGGTTGCCGGTCGCCGCGTTGGCACGCAGCATGGCGCGAACCTGGATCAGGAATATCTCTGGCTGATCGAGCGTGATGCGGATCCCACGCCAGCCCAGGCACGGGTTTTCTTCGCTAATCGGCATATACGGCAGCTGCTTATCCGCCCCGACGTCGAGCGTACGCAACGTCACCGGCTTGTCGTTAAACATCTGCAGCATGCCCTGATACTGAGCGACCTGTTCCTCTTCAGAGGGGAAGCCACTTTGCAGCATGAACGGTATTTCGGTACGGTAGAGGCCAATGCCGTCGATGCGACTGCCGAGTTTTTCTTCGTGCTCCGGGCTCAGGCCTGCGTTAAGCATAACCTTAACGCGCTCGCCGCTTTTCAGCTCCGCCGGGCGTTCCACGTCGTCCTCGGCGATACGGCTTAGTTCGTTTTCTTCACTGACCAGTCGTTGGTATTCCTGCAGCAAGACCGGCTCTGGATCCACCAACAGCTCACCGCGATAGCCGTCCACCACCAGCATACGGCCATGCAGCACCGAAGGCTGGATATCTGCGCCCATCACGGTCGGGATGCCCAGCGCACGCACCATGATTGCCGCATGAGAGTTGGCTGCACCATCGCGCACAACCACGCCCGTTAGCCTGTCCCGCGGGACTTCGGCGAGCGTCGTCGCGGAGAGCTCGTCCGCCACCAGAACAAAACGTTCCGGCCAGGCATTTGCGCCCTGCACGGTATCATCAAGATGGAACAGCAGGCGCTGACCCAACGCGCGCAGATCGCCCGCTCGCTCTTTCAGGTAGCCGTCGCTCAGCGCGGCAAACTGCGCGGCGAATTTTTCGATAATGGTTTTGACCGCCCATTCCGCCACCGAGCCTTTGTCCACTTCAGCGAACAGCTCTTTGCGCAATCGCGCGTCGGATAACAGATGTGAATAGAGGTCGAAAATCGCCGCGGTTTCTTTCTGTGCGCCGGCGGCAAAACGTTTGCTGTAGCGTCGGAACTCCCCGGCCGCTTCCTCCAGCGCGCCGGTTAAACGTTCGCGCTCAAGCGCTGTGTCCAGCGTCGAGGCTTCGTAGACCTGTTCCATTAGCGGCAACGTGGCATCCATCCAGCCCTGCGCGATCGCTACGCCAGAAGAGGCGGGAAGCGCACGGATGCGGGTCTGGCGATACTGCCCAAACAGCGCCGTCAGCTGAGACTGAGAAAGAATCGCCGCCATTTGCGTGGCAAGCGTGACAAGGAAAGACTCTTCGCTTTCATCGTACTGGCGAAGTTCGCGCTGCTGTACCACCAGCACGCCAAGAAGCTGGCGGCGCTGGATAATGGGTACGCCAAGAAACGCGCGGTATTTTTCTTCTTTGACGGAAGGAATGTATTTAAAGCTCGGGTGCTTTTGCGCATCCGCAAGGTTAATGGGCTCGGCCAGTCGCCCGACAAGCCCAACAATGCCTTCATCGAATGCGAGAGTAATCGTGCGTCCGCGCGGCTTTTTTAGCCCGCGCGTCGCCATCAGGTAATAGCAGCGTCTGTCGTGGTCAGCCAGATAGACCGAACAGACTTCGGTTTCCATTGCCAGACAGATGTCGGTGACCAGAATATCAAGCGCCTCATTCACGCGGGGGGCGCTTGCTACTTTCTCGACTATTTCTCGCAACCGGGTGAGCATAATGTGCGTGGCTTAACCTCTTTTACGTCGATAAGCAGGGGCTGTATTTTGTGGCCTGGGCGTATTTTCCGTCAGCGCCAGCACAACCCCTGCAAACTCCTTCATCACCCGACGGTAGACATCGCGTTTAAACGACACAACCTGACGCACCGGGTACCAGTAGCTTACCCAGCGCCAGCCATCGAATTCCGGTGTACTGCTGGTTTGCATGTTGATATCGGCATCGTTACCGATCAACTGCAGAAGAAACCACTTCTGTTTCTGGCCGATACAAACCGGCTTTGTGTCCCAACGCACCAAACGTTTTGGCAATTTGTATCGCAACCAGTTTCGGGTAGACGCCAGGATCCGCACATCTTTGCGGCTTAACCCGACCTCTTCAAACAATTCCCGGTACATCGCCTGCTCAGCGGATTCGCCTGGGTTGATCCCTCCCTGAGGGAACTGCCAGGAGTGCTGACCATAGCGTCTGGCCCACATGACCTGGCCCTGACGATTGCAGATTACAATTCCAACATTTGGGCGGTAGCCATCGTCATCAATCACCGGACTACCTCTAAACAATTTTCAATGTGAATGATTGTTTCACACTCGCCGGAAACGGTAAACCACTCTCTTGCGGCGATAACACCGGATAACAATTGAATAACTCACAGTAATCATCAAAGTTATAAACAGAGACCGGCTCCCCGAGCCCATTTTATTCACTTTTTCTGTGGATAGAGTTGTGAAGAAGTCAGGAATTACCACGGGAAAACCCTGAACACGCCTAAAAAGCATGTTCGACACCAGATAAATAAGGTGATGATATTCATAACCTTAGAATAGTTCTTTTTCATGATATCTACCACAACGTGACGATCGTCACACAGGAGATCCTTGCCCTGATGAAAGATCGAGCAACGTCGTTTTTATCCACAGATTGTGCCACTAACTTAAACACATTTTGTGTGAAAATTGGATTTTCGTCGCACGTCAAGCCTGTAAATGGAAACAGTAGTGGGGGTTTTTCACAGTTATCCCATTTTTCTGTGGATAACAGGGTGTAAGATCCTGTTCATTGTCAGTGACCAGAATGGGGAAAGCTTTTTCAGCGCGAAAAATGTTCGCCACATTTAAACAAAAAAAGCTATAAAATCATCACATTGGCTTAGTTATCCCGAAAGGAGTAAACTCTTTCCACAACGGGGATAAACCCCGCTCATTTTTCAACCAAAGGCGTGTTGTTATGTCTGCACTCTCTCCGCTGCGTCATTCTCCTCACTCTGAAGCCCAGCTTTTTACCCAGGCGCAGCAGCTGGCGGGCTATACGCTGGGTGAGCTGGCGGCAATGGCAAATCTGCCCATTCCCCCAGATTTGAAACGGGACAAAGGCTGGATCGGCGTGCTGCTGGAGATTTGGCTGGGCGCCAGCGCAGGCAGTAAGCCGGAGCAGGACTTTGCAGCGCTCGGCGTGGAGCTGAAAACCATCCCCATCGACAGGCTTGGTCGCCCGCTGGAAACCACCTTTGTTTGCGTCGCACCGCTGACAGGGAACAGTGGCGTCACCTGGGAAACCAGCCACGTTCGGCATAAGCTCAAAAGAGTGCTGTGGATCCCGGTGGAAGGCGAACGCGAGATCCCGCTGGCCGAGCGCCATGTTGGCTCTCCGCTGCTGTGGAGCCCGAGCGAAGATGAGGAAAATCAACTCAGGATGGACTGGGAAGAGCTGATGGATTTGATCGTGCTCGGCCAGGTTGAGCGCATAACCGCCCGTCATGGTGAAGTGTTGCAGCTTCGCCCTAAAGCCGCCAACAGCAAAGCGCTTACCGAAGCCGTTGGCACGCAAGGTGAATCCATCCTGACCCTTCCGCGCGGCTTTTATCTGAAAAAGAACTTCACCGCTGCCCTGCTCTCGCGCCATTTTTTACTCTGACACGATTCGTTTGGGGGAACGCCGCGCTAAGGCTTATAATCGCGGTTTTGGTTTTTGGCAGGACTTACAATGTTATTTGCATGGGTAACCGATCCCAACGCCTGGATGGCGCTTGGCACGCTGACGATCCTCGAGATCGTGCTGGGTATCGATAATATTATTTTTCTCTCTCTGGTGGTGGCTAAACTCCCGACAGCACAGCGGAATCACGCCCGTCGCTTAGGGTTGTTCGCCGCAATGCTGATGCGTCTGGCGCTGTTGGCCTCTATTGCCTGGGTCATCAGGCTCACTCACCCGCTGTTTAGCCTGTTCGATCACGCGTTTTCCGCACGTGACCTGATTCTGCTGTTTGGCGGCCTGTTCCTTATCTGGAAAGCGAGTAAAGAGATCCACGAAACTATCGAAGGGGAAGAGGAAGGGCTTAAAACCAACGTCCACTCTTTCTTCGGCGCTATCGTGCAGATCATGCTGCTGGATATTATCTTTAGTCTCGATTCGGTGATCACCGCCGTCGGCTTGTCGGATCATCTGTTTATCATGATGGCGGCCGTCGTGATCGCAGTGGGTGTGATGATGTTTGCCGCAAGGCCTATCGGCGAGTTTGTTGATCGACATCCATCCGTCAAAATGCTGGCGCTGGCCTTCCTGATTCTGGTGGGCTTCACCCTGATGTTAGAAAGTTTTGGGATTCATGTCCCGAAAGGCTATATCTATTTCGCGATGTTTTTCTCCATCGCCGTGGAAAGCCTCAATTTGCTGCGAAACAAAAAGAATCCGCTTTAAATTCAAGGGCAGACCGCAAATTGAGGGCTGCCCCACAATCTTTTTAAGATTTTACTGCTTTTTACTTACTGCCCAGCGGGTTATTACTAGAATGATAGGAGTTGCGGTCATATAAGGGTGATAACGATGACAAGATGGGCAGTATTGATTTCCGCCGTTGGTTTGGCTTTCGCGGTGTCCGGTTGCAGCAGCGATTACGTTATGGCAACCAAAGATGGCCGTATGATCCTCACGGACGGCAAGCCGGAAGTTGATGATGATACCGGTTTGATCAGCTACGAAGATCAGCAGGGAAACAGAATGCAGATCAACCGTGACGACGTCTCCCAAATTATTAAACGCTAAAAGAAAACAGGTCAGCCATGCTGGCCTTTTGATTTTTTACTTCCGCTTTTTCCCCGCTTCTGCCATGTTTATACTCCTTTGTCGGGTCGCCCGTCGCGCCTGACGCTGTTGATATAAATGTATGAAGGAAGGCGGCTATGCACTATCACCGTATCCCCCACAGCTCTCTTGAAATCAGTACCCTGGGGCTGGGCACAATGACGTTTGGTGAACAAAACAGCGAAGCCGACGCCCATGCACAGCTTGATTATGCCGTGGCTCAGGGCATCAACCTGATCGACGTCGCTGAAATGTATCCTGTCCCTCCCCGTCCGGAAACCCAGGGCTTAACGGAAACCTACGTCGGCAACTGGCTGGCTAAGCACGGTAACCGTGAAAAGCTGGTACTGGCCTCGAAGGTCAGCGGCCCGTCGCGCAATAACGATGCCGGCATTCGGCCGAACCAGGCGCTCGATCGCAAAAACATCCGCGATGCGCTGCACAACAGCCTGACCCGTCTGCAAACCGATTATCTCGACCTCTACCAGGTGCACTGGCCGCAGCGCGCGACCAACTGCTTCGGCAAGCTCGGCTATCAGTGGACGGAATCCCAGCCGGTGATCACCCTGCTGGAAACGCTGGAAGCGCTGACCGAATTCCAGCGCGCAGGCAAAATTCGCTATATCGGCGTGTCGAACGAAACAGCCTTTGGCGTGATGCGTTATCTGCACCTGGCGGATAAACACGATCTGCCGCGCATTGTCACTATTCAGAACCCTTACAGCCTGCTGAACCGCAGCTATGAGGTCGGCCTTGCCGAAGTGAGTCAGTATGAGGGCATCGAGCTGCTGGCCTATTCCTGCCTTGCCTTCGGTACCCTGACCGGTAAATACCTTAACGGTGCGAAACCAGCCGGGGCGCGGAATACCCTGTTTAGCCGCTTCACGCGCTACAGCAGCGAGCAGTCGCAGAAGGCCGTGGCGGCATACGTGGATATCGCGAAGCGCCACAACCTCGATCCGGCCCAGATGGCACTGGCGTTTGTTCGCCGACAGCCGTTTGTCGCCAGCACGTTGCTGGGAGCAACCACCATGGAGCAGCTGAAAACCAATGTGGAAAGCCTGCATCTGGAATTGAGTGAAGAGGTGTTAGCAGAAATCGAAGCGGTGCATCAGGTTTATACCTACCCGGCACCTTAATCAAGGACATGCCGGATGGCGCTGACGCTTATCCGGCCTACACGCTACCCGGCGCCTTTATGATCGGCGTGAAGTGCGAACGAGTGCCCTCTCCCACAGGGAGAGGGAGCACACACTAAAGGCCTTCTTCCAAAAAGAAGGCCTTACTTCTATCTTTGCCGCCGGGCAATGTTTTACCGGGCGTTTTTTCCAAATACCCACAGCGCAATAATCGCCAGCCCAAACAGCGTACCAAAGCCAATCCCGACGCCGACAACAGGAATACCCACCATCACCGCCAGCGAGTAGAGCCCCAGCATTATCAGCATCGCGCTGTTTTCACCGAGGTTCTGCACCGCTATCGCATTCCCGGCTCCTACCGTGTACTTACCTCGCTCCTGTAACAGCGCATTCAATGGCACGACAAAGAAACCACCGCAAACGCCCAGCAGGAACAGCAGGACATAGGCCGGAAGCAGCGTGTGCTGTAGCGCGAAAATCACCACCGCAACGCCAATCAGCACGCCCGCAGGCATACAGCGGGCAACGGTTTCCAGCGTGACAAGCTTCGCCGCAGCGCCTGCCCCCACAACAATCCCGACGGCAACCATGGCATTAAGATAGGTCGGCGTGGCGTTGTCGGTGATGCCAAGCGCCACCGGCACCCAGAGCACCAGCAGGAATCTCAGCGTTACGCCCGCGCCCCAGAACAGGCTCGTGCCGACCAGAGAAAAACGCGTTTCGCGATTGCGCCACAGGGTTTTACAGGCAGCGAAGAAGCTGCCGGTCATCGCGTTGAAGCGCCAGGATTGTCCCGCTCTTGCCGCAGGCAGACGCGTAATGAACAGGTTCGCCACCACGGCACCCGCGTAAACCAGTGCACAAACGCCAAGCGCCGCCAGCACGTGCCAGTCAGCCAGCACGCCGCCCGCCACGGAGCCCAGCAGGATCGCAGCAATGGTCGAAGACTCCATCAGCCCGTTCGCCTTCACCAGCTTATCGCCGGTGGTGAGTTCACCGAGAATGCCGTACTTCGCCGGAGAGTAAGCCGCAGCACCAACCCCCACCAGCGTGTAGCCGATAAACGGGTTCACGCCAACGCAAATGGACGCCGCGCCAATCAGCTTCAGGCTGTTGGCAACCATCATCACCCGGCCTTTCGGGAAGCTGTCGGCAAATTGCCCGACAAACGGCGCGAAAAGAATGTAAGCACCCACAAACACCATCTGCAATACCGGCTGGCTCCAGTCCGGGTAGAACTGCTGCTTCATCAGAGCAAGGGTGGCAAAGAGCAGCGCGTTGTCGCCGAAGGCCGAGAGGAACTGGGCGCAGAGCACCGCCATCATGCCTTTCGAACACAGCGAAGTGTTAGTGTGTACTGACTCACTCATCGGTAGCGTCCGCCTTATCGACCTGCTGTTTGAGGGTGACAAAATCGGGTTTGCCGCTGCCCAGCACCGGCAGCTGTTTGAGGAAGCGAATATCGCGCGGCACCGCAAGCTCCGGTACGCCGGTTGCGCGCGCCTGATGCTGGAGTTTCTCGCGAGTCAGTTCGGCATCGGTGGTAAACAGCACCAGCGCCTCACCTTTGCTCGCATCCTCTTTAATCACCGTCGCGTGAAGCTTATCCGGTGAAACTGCGAGTGCCAGCTGCTCAACCATCTCCAGTGACACCATCTCGCCCGCAATCTTCGCAAAGCGTTTTGCACGCCCCTGAATCTGCACGTAGCCCTGCTCGTCAAAGCGGACGATATCGCCGGTGTCATACCAGCCCGTTTCCACTTCACCGTGCTGGTTTTCTGCCGTCGGCAACTCCAGCACGCCAGGGTTTTCCACGCGCAGATAGCCGTTCATTACGTTCGGGCCTTTAAGCTGCAAGCGCCCACCTTCTTCGATGCCCGGCACGGCGAGCAAACGCGCATCCATCCCTGGCAGAATGCGCCCGACGGTACCAGGCTTCGCCGCCATTGGCACATTGATGGAGACGACTGGCGCGCACTCGGTGACGCCGTAGCCTTCCAGAATGCGCAGGCCGAATTTGTCCTGCCAGATTTGCTTCGTGCTTTCCTGTAGCTTTTCTGCCCCGGCAACCACGTAGCGCACTTTATGGAAGTCATACGGGTTAGCAAAACGGGCGTAGTGGCCAAGGAAGGTCGAGGTGCCAAACAGCACGGTACAGTTACGATCGTAGACCAGCTCCGGCACAATGCGGTAATGCAGTGGGCTTGGGTAGAGGAAGACTTCAGCCCCGGTCAGCAGCGGCGTAAACAGACCAACCGTCAGGCCAAAGGAGTGGAACAGAGGCAGCGCGGACATAAAGCGATCGCGGGCGGTGAAGTCTGCAATCGTTTTGATCTGCTCGACGTTGGCCAGAATGCTTTTGTGGCTGTGCACCACGCCCTTTGGATGACCTTCAGAGCCTGAAGTAAACAGCACGATGGCGGCATCTTCCGGCTGTTGTTTGACCTGAGCCAGATGCGGCACCAGCAGATGGCCAAAGATCCACAGCTTGTCGACCGGCGTAATGTCGCCCTTCAGATCCTCCAGAAACACCCAGCGTACCTGGGTCAGCTGTTCCGGCAGATGCCACAGCTTGCCTTTATCAAGGAAGGTACGGGAGGTGAAAATCGTTTTGATTTCTGCCGCCGTTATCGCGCTGGATAGCCCTTTAATGCCCGCGGTGTAGTTCATCATTGCCGGAATACGCCCGCGGGCAATCGCACCAAAGATGACCGCCGCGCTGATGGCGGCGTTCGGCAGCATCAGGCCAATTTTTTCGCCCTGCGTACTGTATTTTTCGAGGATACGCGCAACGAACAGCGTTTTGGTCAGCAGCTTGCGGTAGTTATCCGGCTGAAAGTTGATATCTTCGACGCACGGTTTCCGGTCGCCATAGCGATGCTGCGCAGACAGCAGCGCCTCGTACAGCGTTTCGCGCGGACGCACCGCCATTCGGGCTTCCATCATAATCTGATGCAGCATTTCCCCGGCAATTTTGCGGCGATCGCGGGCGCGCGGCGCATCCGGCATTGGCAGCGTGGTCGGCGGCAGAATGTGCAGCTGGATACGGGGGAAGAGGCGGCGTTTCACCAGGCCTTTCAGGCGGCTGGCGAACGTCAGCTCTGCCCCCTCAATGCGCACCGGCACCACCACGGCCTGAGATTTTGCGGCCACGAAAGCCGCGCCGTCGTAAATTTTCATCAGTGAACCGGTAATGGAGATGCGCCCTTCGGGGAAAATCACCACCGGACGGCCCTGCTCTACCAGCCTCACCAGATGCTTTATCGACATCGGTTTGGTCGGATCGAGCGGAACGAAATCAATCAGCTGCGCCAGCCAGCGCATAAACCACTTCTGGCTGATAGAGGTATAGACCGCAAACACCGGACGTACAGGTAAAAACAGCGCCAGCAGAATGCCGTCAATAAAAGAGACGTGGTTTGGGGTTATCAATACTTTCGACTGGCGGAGCGCCGCCGTATTCCCGGTCAGCCTGACCCGAAAAAGAACTCTGAAAAGGAAGCGGAAAAAGCCCAGCAGCATATCAACTCCATTTGGCAAAAAATGACTTTTTGCAGGGTACACGAGATGCAGCAGGAAAAGCAGGGCGGCGGCAGATTTCGGGCAAAAAAAACCTGCGCATCTGCGCAGGTCGGTGCAAGAGAGAAGTACGAAAATCGTACCAAAGAATTCTCACCAATCAATACCTCTGGGATCCAGATTGTGGCTTTTGCACCTGATTCCCGCCAGCGAGAAAACGCAAAGGAATGAGCCGAAGTGCAACCATCTGTTACGATTAGCCTTTACTGTTACAGATATGAAATTCAGGACAAAAAAAACCTGCGCATCTGCGCAGGTTGGTGTAATCAAGTGGCCTTCCCTAAGGGGGTCGACTTCACCTATCAATACCTCTGGGATAATCAGAGTATCAACGGCGCTGATAAATCCTCCAGCACTCATTCGCAACAGCCAATCGCAAAGTGTAACTAAAGGTTTGAATTACCCTTTTTCGTTTTCAATTGCCCGTGAGGTGCTGTGTAACTTTTTTCACCGCGCGCCACGCTGCATCACATTTGCATAAGCCTGCATGCGCTTAACCTTGAACAGCACTGGGTTTTCCGTAACACTAAACGGGTGTAACCGTTTTCCCTCATCATAAGGCCCTATATGGCGACAATTAAGGATGTGGCCCGGATGGCAGGTGTTTCCGTCGCCACCGTTTCCCGGGTGATCAACAACTCTCCCAAAGCCAGCGATGCCTCACGTCAGGCGGTTTTTTCAGCCATGGAAACGCTCAACTACCATCCGAACGCTAACGCCCGTGCGCTGGCGCAGCAGTCCACGGAAACCATCGGCCTGGTCGTCGGCGATGTGTCCGATCCGTTTTTTGGCGCGATGGTGAAAGCCGTGGAGCAGGTGGCTTACCATACCGGCAATTTCCTGCTGATTGGCAACGGCTACCACAATGAGAAGAAAGAGCGCCAGGCCATTGAACAGCTGATTCGCCACCGTTGCGCGGCACTCGTGGTGCACGCCAAGGTATTGCCGGATGAAGAGCTTACCGGGCTGATGAAACAGATCCCCGGCATGGTGCTGATCAACAGGATCTTGCCTGGTTTTGAAAAACGCTGCGTGGCGCTCGACGATCGCTATGGCGCATGGCTCGCCACCCGTCATTTGATTCAGCAGGGCCACACGAAGATTGGCTATCTCTGTTCAAACCACGCTATTTCGGATGCCGAAGATCGGTTGCAGGGCTATTACGACGCGCTGAAAGAGAGCGGCCTGCCGTGCAATGAGCGGCTGGTCACCTTCGGCGAGCCGGACGAAAGCGGCGGAGAACAGGCGATGACAGAACTGCTGGGGCGCGGCAAACACTTTACCGCCGTTGCCTGCTATAACGACTCAATGGCGGCGGGCGCGATGGGCGTGTTGAACGACAACGGGATTGACGTGCCCGGAGAAATCTCGCTGATTGGCTTTGATGACGTGCTGGTGTCGCGTTACGTTCGCCCACGCCTGACCACGGTGCGCTATCCAATTGTCACCATGGCAACCCAGGCAGCAGAGCTGGCGCTGGCGCTGGCAGACAAACGCCCGCTACCGGAAATCACTCACCTCTTCAGCCCGACGCTGGTACGCCGTCACTCGGTGATTGCCCCGGTAGAAGCGCCGAGCTCATAGCGATAGAGATGTACGGTGGTGGCAGGATACTCAATGCCATCACCGATGTACTGCCAGCCGAACCGCTCGTAGAAATCACGGCAGGCCGAGTAGAGATGCAGCTCCTCAAACCCTTTCATCCGCGCGTAGTCAATCACGTGCGCCTGCAGCGCCCCAGCAATGCCCTGCCCGCGCACGGATTCATCGACATACAGCGCCGCCAGCCACGGATAAAGATCCTGACGGCTGATTAAATCACAGCGCCATAATCCCACCGTCGCCAGCACGCGTTCGCCCTCGGTCATCACAAAAGTGAGCGGCAGCGCGTCGGGCTTCTGGCTGTGTTCGATGATGCTGGCAAAAAACTCGCGCGGCATCGCCACGCCGCCAAACGCCTGCCACAGCCAGTCGGTGACCTGGCGGGCGTGTTGGGGAACCTCGTACAGCGGCTGAATTTTCATCCTCTCACCTGTTTCTGCTTGCCGTTAATGCCCAGACCACTTCCTGAGTGGCGGCTATAGTAACAAATTCGGATAAAGCGCTGTCAAAAGCGTGATCGCGATAGTTATTTGTCATGATGGCGACAGATATGGCGCTGAATGTCTGTGATAAACTGCTGCCATCATCGGGTATCAGGAATGAATAATGGCAACAATGCTGGATGTCTCACTACGCGCAGGCGTGTCGAAGGCGACCGTTTCCCGCGTACTGAACGGCACAGGTCAGGTCAAAGAAAGCACCCGCAAGCAGGTGTACAAAGCCATGGAAGAGCTCGGTTACCGCCCGAACTTTTTGGCGCGATCGCTGGCGAACCGGACCAGCAACAGCATTGGCCTGGTGGTCTCGACTTTTGACGGTTTCTACTTTGGTCGCCTGCTTCAGCAGGCTTCACGCCAGACCGAAACGCACGGCAAACAGCTGATCGTAACCGATGGCCACGACACGCCGGAGCGTGAAGAGCAAGCCGTGCAAATGCTGGCCGATCGCCAGTGCGATGCCATCGTGCTCTACACCCGTTTTATGAGCGAAAAAGCAATCATGAAGCTCATCAACTCCATCCCTATGCCCGTGGTGGTCATCAACCGCGACGTCAGCCAGATGCGGGATCGCTGCGTGTTCTTCGAGCAGCAGGACGCCGCGTTTCAGGCGGTGGATTATCTGATTACTCAGGGCCACCGCGATATCGCCTGCATTACCGTTCCCATCCACACGCCAACGGGCAAAGCGCGCCTGCAGGGCTACCGTAATGCGCTGGAAAAGCACGGCATCGCCTGGGATCAGAGCAAGGTGAAATACGGTGATTCCGGCATGACGCGCGGCTATGAGCTTTGCCAGCAGCTGCTGGAAGAGAAGGTAAAATTCAGCGCGCTGTTCGCCTGTAACGACGACATGGCGCTGGGCGCATCGAAAGCGCTGCATCAGGCGGGGTTAAGGATTCCACAGGACATTTCGCTGTTTGGCTTCGATGATGCCCCGAGCGCCAAATGGCTTGAGCCTGGGCTTTCTACGGTGTATCTGCCGATCGACAACATGATTACCACCGCCATCGATCAGGCCATCAAACTCGCCAATGATGTGCCGATAGAGACGCTGCCGCCCTTCACCGGAAAACTGGTGCTACGCGACTCGGTCACCACCGGCCCGTTTTATCAGAACAGCTCCAGCGCCATCAGCTCCTGAATCGTCTGACGACGACGGATAAGTTTCGCCACGCCGTTGTCGTACAGCACTTCCGGCAGCAGCGGGCGGCTGTTGTAGTTGGATGACATTGACGCGCCGTAGGCACCGGTATCATGCAGTACCAGATAATCCCCCGGTGCAACCTGCGGCAGTTCACGCGTTTCCACCTTGCCGCCTTCCTGCTGGGTAAAGACATCGCCCGATTCACACAACGGGCCTGCAACAACGGTTTCCACCCGCGGGGCCTGAGTCAGGTCGCGGCCATCTGCCGCCAGCGCGGAAATATGGTGATAGCTGCCGTACATTGACGGACGCATGAGATCGTTAAACCCGGCGTCGATCAAAACAAAATGGCGACGACCCATGTTCTTCACGCTGCGCACCTGTGACACCAGCACGCCGGACTCCGCCACCAGGAAGCGACCCGGTTCGATCTCCAGTTTAATCGCATGCCCAAAGTGTTGAGCAATTTGTTCGCGCGCCGTGTTCCAGAGGCCGAAATAGTGCTGCGTATCAATGGTTTCATCACCATCACGATATGGAATGGATAACCCCCCACCGGCGGAGATGGCCTCAAGATCCTGATCAAACTCGATCACCTGGCGCACCATCGCGCCGCATACCTGCTCCAGATGCCCATAGTCCACGCCGGATCCGATGTGCATATGGATCCCGACCAGCTTCAGCTTGTAACGCTGAATCGCCTCCAGCGCCTGCGGCATATCGCTGTACCAGATGCCGTGCTTGCTGTTTTCACCGCCGGTGTTGGTTTTCTGGCTATGGCCGTGACCAAAGCCCGGGTTCACGCGCAGCCAGACGCGATGCCCTGGCGAGACGGCGCCAAGCTGAGCCAGCATATCGATGGAGCCCGCATTCACCGGAATCTTCAGTTCAGCAACGCGAGCAATCGTCGCTTCGTCAATCGTATCAGCGGTAAAAACAATGTCGTCCGGATGCGCAACCGGATCGTAACCCGCCGCCAGCGCACGCTCGATTTCGCCCAGCGAGACAGAATCCACCTTCACGCCCTGCTCGCGCATAATGCGCAGAATATGAATATTCGAGCAGGCCTTCTGGGCAAAACGCACCACGTCGAACTGGCCGAGTTTGGCAATCTGCTGGCGAATAATGGCGGCATCATAAACCCAGACCGGGCAGCCAAACTCCGCGGGCAGGCGCAGCAGGTTTTCAGCATTCAGGTCGGTATCGGTACTGTTGAGTGGGCGTGGCATGGTGAACTCCGGTTAAATCGCTTTTCAATGATTACGCCACAGCCCGGGAAGAATAAAAAATATCGCTTTATCCTGACTTCATGCAAAATTGATATGGATAACGTTCTGAAAGGAGTTCGCGATGCCCGCGGTCAATTTGCGCCACATCGAGATTTTTCATGCCGTGATGACCACCGGCAACCTGACCGAAGCCGCTGCGATGCTGCACACCTCGCAGCCAACGGTCAGCCGCGAGCTGGCGAGACTTGAAAAAGTGCTGGGGTTGAAGCTCTTCGATCGTACTCGCGGTCGCCTGCACCCGACCGTGCAAGGCCTGCGTCTGTTTGAAGAGGTTCAGCGCTCCTGGTACGGGCTGGACAGAATTCTGAGCACCGCCGAAAGCCTGCGTGAGTTTCGCCAGGGCGAGCTCTCCGTCGTTTGTCTGCCGGTATTTTCACAGTCCTTCTTACCGGCGCTGCTGCAGCCGTTTCTCGCCCGCTTCCCGGGCGTCAGTCTGCAAATTGTGCCGCAGGAGTCGCCGCTGTTGGAGGAGTGGCTTTCCGCCCAGCGCCACGATTTAGGCTTAACCGAAACGCTGCATACGCCGCCGGGCACCGAACGCACGCCGTTGCTGAGCATGAATGAAGTTTGCGTGCTGCCCGCGAAGCACCCGCTGGCAGCAAAAGAAGTGCTGACGCCTCAGGATTTCGACGGTCAGAACTACGTCAGCCTGTCACGAACGGACAGCTATCGCCAGCTGCTGGATAGCCTGTTCACCGGGCATGAGGTTCATCGTCGGATGGTCGTAGAAACGCACAGCGCAGCGTCAGTCTGCGCGATGGTGCGGGCGGGCGTAGGGATTTCCGTGGTGAACCCCTTCACCGCGCTGGATTATGCCTGGAGCGGCGAAAGTAGCGGCGTTGTCATTCGCCGCCTGAGCGTGGATGTGCCGTTTACCGTCAGCCTGATCCGCCCGCAGCACCGGCCCGGTTCCGCCCTGGTCGATGCCTTTATAGCGCACCTGCAAGGCAGCGTCCGGACGCTGGCTGAATCTCTGGAAGAGACGCTCAGCGGCGTCAGGAAAGCATAAAATCGGCGGCGTCAGAAGCGTGCAGCGCAGCAGTATCGAACACCGGCAGCGGGCTGCGATCTTCCGACACCAGCAGGCCAATCTCCGTGCAGCCAAAAATAACGCCTTCAGCGCCTTCGCTCATCAGGCGTTCAATCACCTGCACATAGTACGCGCGGGACGCTTCGCTAAAGGTGCCAAGGCACAGCTCCTCGAAGATGATCTGGTTGATACGTGCGCGCTCTTCCGCATTGGGGATCAGCGTGTTCAGCGCAAACTCCTGTTCCAGGCGCCCACGATAAAAATCCTGTTCCATCGTGTAACGGGTCCCTAACAGCGCCACGTTGCGCACGCCCTGTTTCTCAATGGCGCGACCGGTCGCATCAGCAATGTGTAAAAAAGGTACAGCGCAGCGCAATTCAATATGCGAAGCGACCTTATGCATCGTGTTGGTACACAACACGATACCCTCTGCACCAATGCTTTCGAGATCTGCCGCCGCCTGCGCCAGCATCTCCCCGGCCCTGTCCCACTCCCCCGCCGACTGGCAGGCTTCAATGTCGTGGAAATCAACGCTGTGCATCAGGATTTTCGCGGAATGCAGACCGCCCAGGCGCTGCTTTATGCCTTCGTTAATCAAACGATAGTAAGGGAGGGTGGATTCCCAGCTCATGCCGCCAAGCAGGCCGATGGTTTTCATGGACGATCCTTTCTGAGTGTTTATCACGGTCAAACAACCTTACCACTGCCATGCAGGCAGAAAAAAGGAGGCAAACGCCTCCTTTTCGTTAAATAAACCGGGCGGCCGGTATCACAACGCCTGTCCGTCCAATAACGCCAGGTCGTGGCGGGAACGAACGGCCTGCTGCAACAGCACGCCGCCGCTTGCCAGCAGACCGCCGACGATCGCCGCCAGCAGAATAATCAGCGCCTTGCCAGGTCCCTCTTTTTTCATCGGTAAAGAAGGAGAAAGCTGATAATTCACTACCGGGAACTTGATATCTTTGATATTCAGGGCTTCAAGCTGCTGCAGGCGATATTCACGGTTAAGGATTTCCGCATTCAGCTCAGAGACGTCCGTAATCGACTTTTCGATTTCCAGCTTTTTATTGATCCCCTCAGTCCCCAGGGTCACGGAAAAATCCGGATCGTCCTTAATCGCCTGACCATTACTGTAGACCGGCTTATTAATCCCCGCCGCTTTGGCCACCTGCAGAGAATAATTCAGACGCTTAATTTTTGCCTTTTTGGCATTTTCCAGCTGAGCACGATCGAGCGCCAGGCGCTGCTTTTCTACCTGCACTTTCATCATCACGGTGTCATGGATATTAGCCATGGTCTGTAAGACCACTTTATCCTCCACAAACTGCATGTAGCCAGCAAGGATTGACTGTGCTTCTTCAGCCTGCGGGCCCGTAAAAGAGAGCGTCCAGGAATGGTAAGGCGTAACGGGCTCTTTTTTGTTGCCTGCATCATCTACGGCTTTCATACGCTCGGATACCGCCACAATGGCACGGTGTAACTCTCTGGGGTCAACATCCACATCGTCAAACTGGCTCATCAGCGAAGGGGAGGATTTGACATACTCTTCAAGCAATACGGACGAATTAAACTTCTTGATAAACATCTCAAAGATATTGGTGCTGTCGATACTGAGATCGACATCCAGGACCTGAACCGTCGCCAGCAGCCGGTCAAGCGGCACCAGTTGATTGCGTTCAGCGGGAGTGATAACCGAACTGCTGGTCCATTTTTGCGGCAGGATCAGGCTCACGGCAAGCCCCAATAAAACAAAGCAGAAGACCACGCTCAGGATACGTTTTTTGGCTTTCCAGAGAATTTCTGTCAGCGCCAGCAGATCGATTTCTTGCGGCTGACGAGCCGGTAGCGCAGGACGAGGGAAGGAGACGATCGCGTCCTCTTGCGGTTTAACATCCATAGTTGACATGATAAGTAGGTCTTTTTTTGTAGAAGCACTTGCGGGTTAATATATCCCTCTCGGATTATTCTGAAAACCATTTCTTTCACCATGATGAAAAAATAAGCTTCGCTTGGCTATATCCGATGAGAAGAAGGTTGATGAATATCAGCATTATTTCAGGAAACCTACCAATATCGGCAGTTGAAATACGGTGTGATATAAAATTTATAGCCAGAGCGAATGACCTGTTCACGGTCATCGTATTTGATAAACAGGGTAATTTATTATGTTTATTAATATATTTTGTGAATATAAAAAACCCTGCCGCTAAGCAGGGTTACCTTTCAGGATATCGATGGCCTTACCGGGCGAGCCAGCCGCCGTCTACCGCGATGGTGTAGCCGTTGATGTAATCAGACGCGCTGGAGGCCAGGAACACCACCGGCCCCATCAAATCTGACGGCAGGCCCCAGCGTCCGGCCGGGATGCGGTCCAGAATTTCCGCGCTGCGCTGCTCGTCGGCGCGCAGCTGCTGGGTATTGTTGGTCGCCATGTAGCCCGGTGCAATCGCATTGACGTTGATGCCGTGCTTAGCCCATTCGTTTGCCAGCAGGCGCGTCACGCCCATCACGCCGCTCTTGGAAGCGGTGTAGGACGGCACGCGGATCCCGCCCTGGAACGACAGCATGGAAGCAATATTGATGATCTTGCCGCCATTGCCCTGGCTGATAAAGTGCTTCGCCGCGGCCTGCGCCATAAAGAATACGGTCTTAATGTTCAGGTTCATCACATCGTCCCAGTCCTTTTCGCTGAACTCCAGCGCGTCCTGACGGCGAATCAATCCGGCATTATTAACCAGAATATCGATATGACCGAACTCCGCTACCGCACGCGCCAGCAGCTGTGAAATACTGTCGATGTGACGCAGGTCAGCGGTGAGGCTGAGGAAACGACGTCCGCGTGAAGTGACCTGCTCAATGGTCTCTGTCGGTTCTACGAGGTTGATGCCGACGATATCGCAGCCCGCTTCCGCCAGGCCAATCGCCATGCCCTGACCCAGACCGGTATCACAGCCGGTCACCACGGCAACTTTACCTGCCAGAGAAAATGTATCGAGAATCATAAAATTTCCTTACTCATTTCGCGCCTGATTCAGACAGGCAAAGGGTTGGCTGTCTGCGGCTTAGCGCAGGTCTTTCACGGCAACGTGGTCCATATCATCAAAGACCTGGTTTTCACCCACCATGCCCCAGATGAAGGTGTAGGCCTGGGTGCCGACGCCAGAGTGAATCGACCAGCTCGGCGAGATCACCGCCTGTTCGTTGTGCATAACGATATGCCGCGTCTCCTGCGGTTGTCCCATCATGTGGAATACGCAGGCGTCATCGGCCATATTGAAGTAGAAATAGACTTCCATCCGGCGCTCATGGGTGTGGCACGGCATGGTGTTCCACAGGTTGCCCGGTTCGAGTTCGGTCAACCCCATGCTGAGCTGGCAGGTTTCCAGCACGTCCGGCACGAAATACTTGTTGATGGTGCGACGGTTGCTGGTGAGGTTATCGCCAAGCGTCACCGGGGCGACGTCCGCCGGCGTCACTTTTTTGGTCGGATAGGTGGTGTGCGCCGGGGCGCAGTTGTAATAGAACTTCGCGGGTTTTGCGGCATCGATGCTGGCAAACGCCACTTCTTTCGCCCCTTTGCCAACGTACAGCGCATCGCGATGGCCGATTTCATAGCATTTCCCATCAACGGTAATGGTGCCCGGCCCGCCGATGTTGATAACGCCCAGCTCACGGCGTTCGAGGAAATAGCTCACCCCCAGCTGTTTACCCACTTCGCCGCCGACGGAAACGCTTTTCGTCACAGGCTTAATGCCCCCCACGATAATGCGATCGATATGGCTGTAAACCATCGTGTACTCGTCGGCGACAAACACCTGCTCCACTAAAAATTCGTTCCGTATCGCCTGCGTGTCGAGGGATTTGGCGTGTGCGCTGTGGATGCTTTGTCTGATGTCCACATTGACCTCCGGTATAGGGTTATCCATTTTGAAAAGCAGTTTCGCTTTTCCGTTGAGGCCATCTTAGTCCTCCACCGGGCCGTTTTCAATTATAAATAAAACAGCGTTTCACATTTTCTGCATTAAAATCCCTAAAATGCAGAATCGATCACGTTCGTGCAGGGACTCAGCGCAACGCAAAAGGTAAAAAACATTTAAAAACAGTAAATTATCGCATCTTTAAAAAAGAACAGTGAAAGCAGGAAAACCGACATGAAAACAAAGGAGAGGAGAAAATTAGGAAAATTGCGTAAAGCATCACGAAAAATAAAACAGCGTTTTGATAAGTTGCTGGCTGATTCATATGTACCCCAGCCATCACCAGAAGTGAGCTGAGTGTTTCTGTAACTGGCCTTGCCCTTTCTCGTGAAGGGCTTTTTTTTGCCCAAACAAAAAGGCCTCCGCTGGAGGCCCGATGGGGAAAAAGAAAAAACTACTCGCGCTCTACTGCCAGCGCAACGCCCTGACCGCCGCCGATACACAGCGTCGCCAGCCCCTTGCGGGCATCCCGCTTGATCATTTCATGCACCAGCGATACCAGAATACGGCAGCCGGACGCACCAATCGGATGCCCGAGCGCAATGGCTCCGCCGTTAACATTGACGCGCTTTTCATCCCACTCCAGTACCTTACCTACTGAAATGGCCTGGGCGGCAAATGCCTCATTGGCCTCAATCAGATCGACATCGGCGAGCTGCCAGCCCACCCGCTCCAGGCAGCGGCGCGTGGCATAAACCGGGGCAATGCCCATCAGCGCCGGGTCGACCCCGACGCTGGCAAACGCACGAATGCGCGCGAGGATCGGCAGGTTCAGCTCCAGCGCCTTCGATTCACTCATCATCATCACCGCCGCCGCGCCATCGTTGATGGATGAGGCGTTCCCGGCGGTCACTGAACCGAGCGAATCAAACGCCGGCATCAGACGCGCCAGGCCTTCAGCGCTGGCGTCGGTACGCGGCTGTTCGTCGGTGTCCACCACCTGCGCCAGCCCGTCTTTTTGCAGATTCACCACCGGCACGATCTCATCGCGAAAGCGGCCTGAATCAATGGCTCGTCGCGCTTTTTGCTGGGAGCTGAGCGCCCAGGCGTCCTGCAGCTCACGCGATATGCCGTATTCCCGGGCGAGATTTTCCGCCGTCACGCCCATATGGTAATCATTGAAGGCATCCCACAGGCCGTCGTGGACCAGGCTGTCTATCAGCTGGCTGTTGCCCAGTCGTGCGCCCGTGCGGCTGTCGGTCAGCACATGCGGCGCCCGGCTCATGTTCTCCTGGCCGCCCGCGATCACCACATCGGCTTCACCGCACTGAATCGCCTGGGTCGCCAGATGCAGCGCCTTCAGGCCAGAGCCGCATACGTCGTTTATGGTGATGGCCGAAACGGTATTCGGCAATCCGCCCTTGATGGCCGACTGACGCGCAGGGTTCTGCCCGGCACCGGCCGTCAGCACCTGCCCGAGGATCACCTCATCGACCGCCAGCGGATCCAGCCCGGTGCGTTCAACCAGCGCTTTCACCACGACGCTACCCAATTCGACCGCGGTAAAGCGCGAGAGCGCGCCCTGGAAACAGCCGATAGGCGTACGTACAGCACCTACGATAACGACGTCTTTCATCCCGACCTCTGCGCAAATAAACAGCGCTATAGTAGAGCATTGTTATCAACTATTATCGCAATTGTTTACGAAAAGTGAGTTTTATCACAAAGGGATTTTCCTTCACTTAACATTCATCTGCCATCTCACCGATTAAAACAAATCTCCTCCCCCTGGGGGGGCTGAAATGGAGTAAACTCGCCGCTGTTTTTTCGTTATCTGGTTTAAAGATTCAAAAAATGTCGAAATTATGGTCAAAAGACGAAACCCTATGGAGTTTCGCCTTATATGGTACTGCGGTAGGGGCGGGCACCCTGTTTCTGCCGATTCAGTTAGGGTCCGCAGGGGCCATGGTGTTACTGATTACGGCCCTGGTGGCCTGGCCGTTAACCTACTGGCCACACCGCGCGCTTTGCCGCTTTATCCTCTCCGCTAACCTGCCCGCTAACGTTGGCATCACCGGCGCCGTCAGTCACTACTACGGCAAGAAGATCGGTAATCTTATTACCGCGCTCTATTTCATCGCCTTCTTTGTGGTGGTGCTGATTTACGCCGTTGCCATTACTAACTCGCTGACGGAACAGCTGGCGAAACAGATGACCGTCACCCTCGGCATCCGCATGGCGGTCAGCCTGGTGGTGGTCCTGGTGCTGAACCTGATCTTCCTGATGGGCCGTCACGCCACGCTGAAGGTGATGGGCTTTCTGGTCTTCCCGCTGATTGCGTATTTCCTGTTCCTGTCGCTCTACCTGACAGGCGACTGGCAGCCGACCATGTTTAGCGAGGGGCTGACGTTTACGCCGCAAACGCTGCACCAGGTCTGGCTCTCTATTCCCGTGATGGTTTTCGCTTTTAGCCATACGCCGATTATCTCGACCTTCGCCATCGACCGGCGCGAGAAGTTCGGCGAGCAGGCCATGGATAAATGCAAAAAAATTATGCGGATTGCCTATCTGATTATCTGCCTGAGCGTGCTTTTCTTCGTGTTCAGCTGCCTGCTGGCCATTCCGGAAAGCTACATCGTGAATGCCAAAAATGAAGGCGTCACCATTCTTTCCGCGCTGGCAATGATGCCCGCTGCGCCGCACTGGCTGGCGGTTTCCGGGATTATTGTGGCGATTGTGGCGATGTCGAAGTCGTTCCTCGGCACCTACTTTGGCGTGATTGAAGGGGCGAGTGAAATGGTCCGCGCGACGCTGAATGTCGCGGGCATCCGCAAGAGCCGCGCGTTTAATCGCGCCATCTCCATTCTGCTGGTGTCGACGGTGACCTTTATCGTCTGCTGCATCAACCCGAATGCCATCTCAATGATCTATGCCATCAGCGGCCCGCTGATTGCGATGATCCTCTTTATTATGCCGACGCTCTCCACGTACCTGATTCCGGCCCTCAAGCCTTACCGCTCGGCGGGCAGCCTCATCACGCTGATTGTGGGTTTGCTCTGCGTCTCAGTGATGTTCTTCAGTTAAACACCGCCGCGGCAGGCTTGCCTGCCGCACATTCCGTTAAACTTTATTCCCCTCTCTCCTCAGCGAATCGGTTTACACTGATTCGGTTAAGCCATTATGAGGAAACAGTTATGTCCAGCGTTACACAGTCCGGCAGCTTTACTCTTGGCGATCGCGAAGTCTGGCGTCTTGGTTATGGCGCGATGCAGCTCGCCGGTCCCGGCGTGTTCGGTCCACCAAAAGATCCGGAGATGGCGGTTAAAGTTCTGCAGGCCGCGCTTGAAGCGGGCGTGAATCACATCGACACTTCCGATTTTTACGGCCCGCACGTCACTAACCAAATCATCAAAAAAGCGCTGCATCCGTATCCGGAGTCACTGACAATCGTCACGAAAGTCAGCGCCCGCCGTGACGAGCAGGGTAACTGGCTGCCTGCACTTTCTGCACCGGAGCTGACTCAGGCGGTGGAAGACAACCTGCGCAATCTCGGCCTGGAAGCGCTGGACGTGGTCAACCTGCGCAGCATGATTAGCGTCCATGGCCCGGCAGAAGGTTCGCTGGAAGAGCCGCTTTCTACGCTGATTGATCTCAAAAAGCAGGGAAAAATCCGCCACATCGGTCTGAGCAACGTCACCGCGAAGCAGGTAGAAGACGGCATGAAGCAGACGGAAATCGTCTGCGTACAGAACTTCTACAACGTCGCTAATCGCCATGACGATGCGCTGATCGACGCCCTGGCGGCTAAGCGCATTCCTTACGTGCCCTTCTTCCCGCTGGGTGGCTTCTCACCGCTGCAGTCTCAGGAACTTAATGAGATCGCCGCAAGCCTGAACGCCACGCCGATGCAGGTGGCGCTGGCCTGGCTGCTGCAGCGCGCACCAAATATTCTGCTGATCCCGGGCACCTCTTCGCTCGGCCACCTGAATGAAAACCTGGCCGCGGCGCACCTGACGCTGCCACAGGCCGCGCTGGACGTGCTGAACAATCTGCCGCAGACGGCGCAGCACTAAGGCTTTCTGAGTGCCTTCGGCCAGCCTGAAGGCACTTCTCTTCTAAGCCCACAAAAATTTTTTCACACTCGCGCAACTTTTCTCTCACCTCCGGCGAACTGTTAAGGGAAGACCCTTTAACTCAACATGACCGGAGCCGACCATGATTGCTGTGAAACACCATTTATCCCTGCTTGCCAGCGCCGCCGTATTTGGCCTGTCTCTGATGGCCTTTAACGCCGCAGCTGCACTTCCCGTTGGCGCAAGCGCGCCTGACTTCAAGCTGGATGCCGCGCTTGGCGGTAAACCCCTGACCTTCTCACTGCAGCAGGCGCTGCAAAAAGGGCCGGTGGTGCTCTATTTCTTCCCGGCTGCATTCACCGCAGGCTGCACGCTTGAGGCTCATGACTTTGCCGAAGCCACCGACGATTTTAAAAAGCTGGGCGCCACGGTGATTGGCGTCACCGCCGGGAATACCGACCAGGTCGCGAAGTTCTCGCAGCTCGAGTGCCGCAATAAGTTTGCCGTTGCCGCCGATCCGGGCGCAAAAGTTGCCGCCGAATACCAGACGCAGATGCAGATGGGCGGTAAAACGCTCTCGGACCGCACCTCGTTTGTGATTGCGCCAGATGGCAAAATACTGCTGAGCTACACCGACCGTAACCCGGACGAGCACATCCAGAAAACCATGGATGCCGTGAAGAAATACGCCCAGTCACACTCCTGATAACAGACAGAGACGCGCTATGCTAACCGCCCTGTTCGCCGCCTTCCTCGGCGGCATTATTCTCAACTTTATGCCCTGCGTGTTCCCGGTGGTTTCGCTGAAGGCGTTTGGCCTGCTGCGCCACGACGGCAATACTGCCAGCGCCCGCAGCGAAGGCCTGGCGTTCCTGCTCGGCGTGGTTGTCACCATGATGCTGCTTGCCGGGGTTTTGCTGGCGGCCCGCGCAGGCGGCGCTGCCGTCGGCTGGGGCTTCCAGCTTCAGTCGCCGCTGGTGATTTCGCTGCTGGCGCTGGTGATTCTTGGTGCCGCCCTGAACCTGCTCGGCGTATTTGAAGTGGGACTTTCGCTACAGCGCGCCGGGGAAATTTCCGTCGGGCGTGGGGCATTCGTACGCTCCGCGCTGACCGGCGCGCTGGCGATCATCGTCGCCACCCCCTGCTCTGCACCGTTCATGGCGAGCGCTATCGGCTATGCGCTGATACAACCGCCTACGGTCGCTCTGGCCATTTTCTTCGCGCTGGCGTTGGGCTTTGCCGCCCCGTTCACGCTAATATCACTCTTCCCGGCGCTGGCTAAACGTCTGCCGAGGCCGGGGGCGTGGATGAACGTGCTTAAGCATGCGCTGGCATTCCCTATGCTTGGTGCGTTCGCCTGGCTGGTCTGGGTGCTGGCTCAGCAGGCAGGTACGACCGCGCTTGGCGTAATGCTGGCAGGTTCGGTAGCCCTGAGTTTCGCCGCGTGGCTGTACGGCATCGCCCAACGACGCCAGCTGGCTGGCCGGGGATATCGGGTAATGTATGCGGTGACGGCTGTGCTGATAGTCGCGATTCTTTTACCTCTGCCGGGCATCATGAAGCCTGCGGCAACGGCTGACGTCATGGCAAGCACCGCAACGGTTAAATGGACGCCGCAGGCGGTGGCAGAACAGCGTGGTCATGGCAAAGCTATCTTCGTAAACTTTACCGCCTCGTGGTGTATTACCTGTCAGGTCAACGACAAAACATCACTCTCAACCCAGGCGGTAAAAGAGGCGATGGCCCGTACCGGTACGCTGTATATGGTGGCAGATTCGACTAAATTTAATCCAGATGTCGATGACGCGCTGAGCCAGTTTGGCCAGGGAGGATTACCGCTGTATGTGGTCTATCCTGCCGACGGTGGCGCACCGAAGGTACTCCCTCAGGTATTGACCCCGACTATCGTGGTGAATGCCCTTAATCAGGCGTCCGGAAAAAAAGCGTGATGACCGTAACGGCGGCACGCCCGGCTTTTCCGGCGTCGTGCTGCAAGGCGGAATATGGATAAGGTGGTTGTCCCGCGTGAAGCCTGGCCCGCGTTTATGGCGCGTGCCCAGGCCGGTGACCGGCAGGCGTATGCGCAGCTGTTGCAGACACTGGTGCCGGTTATCCGCGCGCTTGTCCGCAAACAGGTGGACGACGAGGAGCTGACCGAAGACGTGATTCAGGACGTGCTGTTAACCCTGCACCGGATCCGCCACACCTACGATCCGGGCAGCCCGTTTCTGCCCTGGCTGATGGCGATTGCCCATGCCCGGGCCATTGATGCCTTAAGGCGGCACGGGCGGCGCGCCCGACGGGAAGTGGCGGACGATGATTCGCTCCTTGAGATGGCCGATCCTTCGTTTGCTCTCAGAGCGGAACGGCTGGACGTCGGTGAGGAGCTGGATGGTTTCCTGAATCAGCTTCCCGCCCGGCAGCGCCAGCTTGTCGAGCACGTTCATTTGCAGGAGATGAGCCTCGCTGAAGCCGCTCAGGCCAATAATCTGAGCGTCTCCGCCGTGAAATCATTATTACACCGGGCGTTAAACACCCTTCGCCGTTCTGGAGCCAGTCATGGACAGTCATGATGCGTTAATTGAAAAACTGAGCCATCGCGCCACCCCGGTCAACCGTATCTTACCGGTGCGCTGGCGTGTGGCAAGCTGGGTACTCATGGCGCTGCCCGCGGGAGCGCTCGCTAGCCTGCTGCTGGAGCGTACGGCAACGGACTGGACGCAGCCGGGAGCCTGGCTGGCAATAGCGCAGCTGATCGTCATTTTTGTATTGGGACTGCTGGCTATCCATTCGGCGTTTACGCTCAGCATAGCCGGGCAACGCCCAGCGAAAATGCGTTGGCTGCTCCTGCTGGCAGGGATGTGGCTGGCATCGGTCCTGATGAGCCTCGGCTACCAGCCGCTGACGGCAAGTAGCCTGACGGATACGCGCTGCTACACGTTTATGGTGACCGTCAGCGTGCCGATGATCGCGCTGGTGATTGGCTATCTGCGCCATACCCGCACCCTGAAGCCGCTGCAAAGCCTGGCGTTATCGGGCACAGCCGTGGCCTGCATGGCGCTTTCGCTGCTGATGTTTTGCCACCCGGTACATCTGCATCCTGAGGATTTCCTGATGCACCTGGCGGCCATCGCCACCATTATCGTTGCCACCATTGCGCTGGGCTGGCGCTGGGTCAGCGCTTACTGAGAGCCAGTCGTGCCGCAAAGAGCAAAAACGCGGTGCCGGTGGCCCGCTCCAGCCATTTGACGACCGAGGGATTTTTTAGCATGGACGCGGCATAGCCTGACGCCAGAATCAATGTGAGCGACCACAGCGTCCCCAGGCAAACGTGGATCGACACCAGAAGAAAGGTCCAGACCAGAGGGGAGTGCCCGACAGGAATAAACTGCGGCAGAAAAGAGACATAAAACACGCCCATTTTGGGATTCAGCACGTTGCCCAACATCCCGCGTAAGAACCCGTTGCTGCTTTGTGCGTCACCGCCGGGCGTGAGCGTAAAGCTCTGCCGCGGGCGCAACAAAAGCTGAACGCCAAGCCAGCACAGATAAGCCGCACCGCACCACTTCAGTAAGCTGTACGCCAGTTCAGAGACCGCCAGCAGCGCCCCGAGACCAAACGCCACCAGCGCGCCCCAGATGAAACAGCCAACGTCAATGCCGAGCGCCGCCTGAACGGCTTTTTTGCCCCCTTCCGCAACGGAGGTTCGCAGGATCAGGGCGGTATCGAGACCAGGCGTCAGGGTGAGCAGAGTTGCAGCGAAGGTAAAGGCAAGGAGGGAATCAGTGACGGACATTTTACGGCTCCGAAAAAGTGGAGCCTACGCAAAAATTAACACTAACGCAACATAAAAGCGCTGGCGCCACATCGCCACCGGCCCGTAAAAATCACACCTTAAGCATTTTCACTGTGGCTTCGATGTCGATTTCATCTTCAGAAAAAATCAGCGTTTTTTTCTGGAAAGTGGTGATCGCCAGCTTCTTCACGGAGCGCATTTCACCCGCTTTGACCGTCGCTTTAGGGCGAATACTGTTCATCAGCAGGCCCACGGAAAGCACCGCATTCTCTTTGTCTATTTTGCTGTCGACAGGCTCTTCTTCGCTGTAGACCAGATACGTTTTGATCGAGCTGAGCTTCAGGCGCTCGCCCGCAATGTAGATATATTTGCTTTCCGGCAATACCTTCACCGCAAATGCGGACAGGCCTTTGGTGTTGGTTGTCGGCTCAAACGTTACCGCCGCATCTTTTTTAATCAGCTCCGGGTTGGCGACCTTAATCACGTGAAAATAGCGATTGTCGCCGTTTTCATCTTTGATAAACCCAAACCCTTTGTCTTCAAACCAGGTTGTGATTGTTCCGTTCATCGCCATTACCGCCTCATTCTTCATCTACTCAATTTTGCAGCGCGCAGTGTAATGCACAATGCCTGCACAGACTATGCCTTTGAAGTAAGTCTGGACGATAAAATGGCGGGGTACCAGAGAACCTTCAATGGCGGCACGCTTCAGGCTGAACAGTGCCGCCATAAGATCTGACCCGCTTATGTGGTTCATATTCTTGTACAAATCATTGACGGTAGTATCACGCTTTGTATTAGCAGGGCGTTATCTTTTACCTGCGTTATATATAAATAATCTATATTGTCCAGCTGAAGCTGATCCACAATGCCTGGCGGTGCAGTATCATCAGGCAAACGATCAATTTTTCTTTCGACTATCTGATAAATATTGCTGCCGTGCATTTTTTTTATTTTGAGACTGAACGTGCGATTGATAATCAGCGTTTGCGATTCGGTCTTCATTAGCCCTTGATAAACAGCGTTAAGGGACGTTTTACCATCATAAAGAAACACGCCAGCTAACCTGAGTTCAACGGAACCACCTGTAACGTAGCTTTTACGCGTAATAATGTCTGATTTACATTCAAACGTGGCATTTTTGTTACGAAGGAGTTTACTGCCTGCTGAAATAACAAAAAGCGTAATAAAGAAGATCGCAATTCCATGCGTAAACCATTTCTTACGAGTCAATGTTCTGTATCTCCCCTAACTTACGCAGAGATCGGCAGCTCCGGTAACCTGTATCTTTTTCATTTCTGAAGCATACGCCAGTGAAGCTGTTCTTAAAGACAATCTGCTCGGTGCTGGAAAAAAAGACGTCAGCTTTATTTTTCCGGCAATCGATCTGCCAGGTATTTAGCTGATGGTCTATCGCCTTTAACAGAACGTCCGGGTTATCGGGATCCCGACGGCTGCCAATAAGCCAGAGCCCGCACTGCTCATGCTGTCCCAAAAAAACCAGTTCTGTGGGTTCGAAGGTATCGGCATTGCCGAACCACGAGAGCAGCATCAACGCGACTCCGGCAATAATGGCGATCAGCAGGATAGCCAGCATCAGCATAAGAGGATTACGCTGCACCGTGACTTCAGGAACCTGCTGAAGTTCTGAAGACTCAGTCTCACTCTCAGCCTTAACCTCAGCCGCACGGGCTACGGGGCGCACCGTGTGGTGCTCAATGTGTGCATTAAGACAAAAGCCTTTTTTGCGGATGGTATTAATTAATCCAGGATCGTGTCCAAGCTGGCGAAATGCCTTTCTGATTTCACTGATAGCAACGTTAAGGCTAACCGAGGAACCCGTAAACCCCTGATTTTCCCAAACCGTTTCAATTAACGCTTCCCGCGTCAGCTCATGACCGCTGTTAATAACCAGCTGATATAATAACCGTCCTGCCTGATTTGATAACTTAATGTTTACTTCTGGTTCATCTATAAGCAAAACAAGGGCAGTATCAACCTCATAAAGCATCCTGTAATCAATGAGATATTTCACTCCCCCCCCTATCTGGTGAACATTGAGAAAGCGCTTACTTGCGCTCACTTCATTAAAGTTATACAGACATCCTCGATGGAATCAAAGAGAATGATTGATGAGGTTGATTTATTGTTATTGAACTATAGAAATCAAGAATGAATGATACTCACTTAAGAGTAAATGACATCTACTTAAGAGTAAATGTCATCTGGTTTGGCGTAAAAGATCGCTATTTAGGGATAAATGATATTCAGTACAGCTGATGTATTTATATTACCCTGAGCGACAGCTCTAGTATTATATACGTAGTAATAAGCCGCCATGGGAATGGAAATAGTTTGCGTCATGGCACCGCCCTGCGCCACGCTGAAAAGAGATGTGGCGGTTCCCCGACTGGTAGTAGAGGTAGAAAACACGACGGGTTTACCTGCATTACTGGTTTTTACGACCCGAATGCCAACGCCTTTAGCCGCTGAAGTACTGCTGTCTACCAGTACGCTACTGTCGGCAGGCAGCAGGTTATTGCTGGAAAGGAACATATCCACCGCACGCGTTGAGGTGCTGTCCGTGTTCAGGTTCTGGCAGCTCATATTCAGCGTGAAGGGTGTGATACCCGGCTGGCTTGAGGAGTCCAGCTGTGAAATCCCGACTTTTGGCAATACAACCGTCAGCCCGGCGTTGTCAAAAGCGCAGGTGGTTTCCGCCGGTGCATACTTAATTGTCATCGGCTGACCGTACATATCGCGATTATCGTACGGCCAGTGGAAACCATTAAACAACCAGGTCAGGATCTTCGCCGCCTGGGTTAGCGGCCACGTCAGAATTTCCCATAACGACATGCCGCTCATGTCGCTGACAAACATGACATCGCTGATGCTTACCGTGTTACCAGCCACTGCCGTGCCGGTACTGCTGACCAGCGTAAAGCGCAGATTCATTGCCGTGTTAAGCTCTGAAGCAGTGTGTCGACCGGAGCTGGCAAGTTTTGGGTTTGCCGGCGTATTCACGATCTCTGCGCGCACGTTATATTTGCCAAAGGAAAGAATCGTGGCCTTGCTGCTGTCGGTGGACAAAATCGGCGTATAGGCAAATTCACTATTACCGGTGGTGCAGTTAAAGGAGCCAACGTACTGCGTCATGACCGTGGTGGTCCACTGGGTATTGGTCATGCTGAGCTTGTCCGACAGATCGATGTTGAGGGGCGTACCGTAGCTGATTCCGCTGCCGGAGCAGGTGGCATAGCTTACGCCGCTGGCGCAGGCCAGCAGCAGAAAAAGAAATAACCTGAACATAAAAACTCCTGTCATGCAGAAAACTAGCGACAGCGCGTAGGGGCTGCATTCATCCCATAGGTCGGAGAGACGAGCCGGCAGCTTCCATCGCGCAGTTTGACGTTCAGGCTCTTTGGCTGATGCTCCGAGCGAATGTACAGCACGCTGTTCTGGCCCACGAATCCGACCGACTCTCCGTCATCGTTAAAGACTTCTGTTCCAAACGGCAGCGGTTTCCCACTGGCCTGTAAGGCATTAAGCTCCCAGGAGGTCCGGCGATCGGTTTCGAAGCGCAGATAGCTGACGGCGCCGTCCCAGGGAGCCGTATTGGCGATGTTACCCATCACTTCCGCGCCAACGCTGTCACTGGTGCTGGACAGGGTAATGGCATTGCGGCGGTACGGGGTTGCATAAGGCACCAGCGCCAGCCCGTCGCGGTTGGTGACGATGCTGTCATCTCCGTTCACCATCATGCCTTTTGCCCCTGGCGCTTCCACGATGGTCATCGTCCGGCCCACTTCGTTGGACATCAGCACGTGACCAGGGATGGCAACGATGCTACCGCGGCTGCTGAGGCCAGCCTGCCGGTAGTCAGAGGATTCACTCCAGGAGCCACCAACCGTTGAGATATCAGAACGGTATGCGGCGCTGGCGCTGGCGGTATTGCTCCCACCGTGCTGATTGCTGCCGGAAAGGGAATAGCTCAGACGATTCGAATCCATGGCGTTGCCGCTCAGGCTAAGGTTGGTCTGCTGGTAGTGTGAATCCGCTGCCGAGACGCTGGAGGTAAGCCATGCGCTGCTGTCAAACATTGAGAAGGGCAGGCTGAGTGAGACGTACATGCGCGTTTCCTGCTGGCGATCGCTGTTGCGAACGCGGCTGGCGGAAAGCGTATAGCTGGCCTGGCCAAGCGAGTTGGAGTAACCAATTTGATATTCCCGACTTTTCTGCGCTTTGCTCCAGTAATCTCGCTGGGTAGCGGAGATAAACGCCGTTCCCCAGCCCTTCCCTAACTGCTGGTTAAGATCCAGGTTGAAGGTATTTTTAGGGCGAGCAGAACGCAGCGCATCCCACGTATTGAGATCGATGTCCGGGCTGAAGCCATAGACATCTTTCATCTTGTCATACTCTTTTTCCAGCCGATGGTAGCCTTCGCGGGAATAAATGGCGTCACTGAAGCTATAGTAACCTTTGGTCGAGTAGCGATAGGCCGCCAGGGTAAAGTTAGTCGCGGTAGTGCTGACGAATTTACTGTAGGCGATACGGAAGCTTTGCCCGCTGTCGCTTCGGTTTTGCAGCTGTGTTCTGGCATGAGTGACGTCCAGCGAAACGGCACCTACCGGCAGGTTCCAGCCTGCACCGAGCAGGCCGGAGGCGTAGTTTGCGCTGAGAATTGAGCCTGCATAGCCAGTGACCAGGTTGTTGAAGCCATGGCGCAGCGTGCCCTGAATAAACGCTGGCTGATAATCGGTATTGGCCTGATGCACTTTACCCGCGACCAGGCTGTACTGGCTGATGCCCTGTTTCAGCATGCCCGGTACGGCGGAGAACGGGACAGAAAAAGACTGCTGAGAACCATCCGCTTCACGTACCACGACCAGCAGATCCCCTGCCGAGCCGGTGGGCTGAATATTGTCGAGCGTGAACGCGCCCGGTGGAACGTTCTCCTGCCAGATAACGTTACCGCTCTGCATGACCTTAACCAGGGCGTTAGTCCGTGCCACACCGTGTACGACGGGCGAAAAACCCTGCTGGGAGTTCGGTCGCATATTGATATCCGATCCCAGAGAGACGCCGCGTACCCGAAGCGAATCAAACAGATCGCCGGGAGTATAAAAGCCGCCCATCATCAGATTCGACTTCAGCGTTGGGATGGGACGGCGAAGATAGCGGGTATTATTCTGCCACTGGCCACTCTCTCCTGAGTGCTTGCTCCAGGTGCTGCTGTCGCGAAACTGCCAGCCCAGCAGGTTGATCCCGGAATCCAGCCCGGCGTAAAGATCGTCATCGCTGTCCCGGCTACCCGTTTTCGAGCGCGTGTTGTAATAAGTTGTGTTGTAAGAGAGCATCAACGCCGGAATGCCCTGGTCCCAGAGGCGCGGATCGACGTAGCCTTGCTCATGATGCAGCATAAAGCTTTGTGGCACCGTCAGTTGAATGCTCAGGGTTCCGGGGTCGACAGCAACGCGACCGCCCTGCACCAGCTTTTTCAACTGGACGCCATCTTGATCCATCAGGTTAAGCTGACTCATATCGATCCCCAGCAGTCCGGCACTGGTGCGGTCAAGGAAGATGTCGTCTTTGGCTTTACCAAACGTCACCGTATAGCGCCCCTGCCAGTCGCCATTGACGTAGATATCCATCTCCTGATTGCCCGCAGGCATGTCGTTATCCTCATAAAAGCGAGACAGATCGGACTCACGCGATGCACCGGCCAGTAAGGACGTATCAAAAGTTACCGCGCGGGAGGGCTGGGGCAGCAGGCATGAGCATGCCGCCAACAGCCAGAGTCTGTTTTGTTTGCGTTTCATGAGTGAGAGTTCCGTTTACTCGGTGATCAGGGCTTTGGTCTGGTAGGCTCCGGCATCGTCGACGTACATCACGCGATACGACTGGCCTTTTCTGACGCTTTTCTTGCTGATAGCCGTGTCCTGACTGAAGGGAGAAACCATCAGGGAGTTTTCCAGCAGCTTGCTTTCGCCTGAGCCTTCGATGTTGGCAATCGTGATATTGAACGGGCTGTTATTGATAATGGTGAAACCGCGGGCATCGGCATTCAGCCTGAGTTGATTTATCGCCTGCTCGAGCGTGCCTTTAAGGGCTGTCGGACGATAAAAAACCTTAATTCGTGACTTAATTGCCAGCTGCATGGTATTCAGGCCCTGCATATTTTCAGGCTTGGGAGGAATATCCAGCACGTTCAGATAAAATACGGATTCACGATCGCCAGGAAGGCTAGCCGGTAATTTTTTAATACGCAGCTGCTGCCCGTTATGACCGTTTACTTTTACGACCGGTGGCGTGAGCAGAAACGGGACTTTTGCCGTTTCTGGCGTGGAATTAATATCGCCATCGTCAATCCATGCCTGTACCAGGGAAGGATCGTCCCCGTTATTAATAAGCTGAACAACCGTTTCTTTGGTATTTTCAGGATAAATAATTCGGGTACCGTTAATAATAACATTGGACCATGCAGAACCTGACGCCAGCAGCATGGTAGCCAGAAGATAAAGAGTGCGCATGATAAAACCTTATTAACCAGGCCCGGAACCGGGCCCGGCGGAAAAACAATTACAGATAGGAAACGGTATAAGTCACATTGGAGCTCAGGGAACCCACTTTTGCCGCATCGCTGTTGGTTTTGTAGTAATACACGTCGAGGGTCAGCGTTTCGGCATCCGGCGCAGTTTTATCACCCATTACCTTGGTGGTGTAAGGCTGATTCAGCGGGATTGGCGTTGAGGAAGACGGCTCTGCCAGTGAGAAGCCAACGTTGCGAGCTACGCCAGCGTCGCTTTCGTTGACGCTATTATTCAGCAGGTATTTTCCATCAGTAGAGATGTTATCCGCGGAGGAGAAATAGACTTTCAGAGGCGTACCGGCGGTACCTGCCGCAGGTGAGCAGCCGGAGAAGGTCAGGGAGAAAGATTTTTTGTTTTTAGTGATCGGCCCAACGGTAGTGCCCGCATCAGATACGGAGATTGGCGCCAGGGCAACCGTAAAGTCAGCACTTTTGCCGCCGTTGATGGTGCAGGTCGTGTCGGTGATGGCACCAGAGAAATTGATTACGCCACCCGCAGCCTGGTCAGCGGCGGTTGCCGCGCCAGAGGTCATTGCCGCAGCCAGTACGGTTAAGGAAATAATGTTCTTAAGCATGAGAAACTCCAGAATACGATTTAATTTTACAAATACCAGGGTCGAACTTTCCGGTAAAAAAGATTGCAGTGTGACCTTTCATAAAATTATTTATCCGCGCTTTAAACCGCCTGGCTTCGGAGAGCCAGAATCGATTATTAATCACGCGGAGAAACTATTTTAATGTACCGAAAACCCATTTTTGAGTCGCATGCCGTCTGTACTGGGCTGCTGCGACCCGACAACATAATCATGCATAATAATCTCAAAATACAAAACATTATTCTTACTTATTGAAATCATAAGAATAATAATCTTATGAGAAGATTAAAACTTTATTATTAATCTGTTTAGAACATCCACACAATCTCTGGGTGAAATTTTATCTTTGGACTTTAAATGCTATTGCCATGAAGAGATTTTTTCCTGGTTGCTGATACCTTGACCCACGTATTTTTGTCCTAAATACTAGCCGCGCTTTATGCCCACGGTTTTTAACTAAGACGCAACGCATGAAATATCTCATTGACTATACAATGCTTTACGAAGTAGATACCGGCACAATTTTACTCGAAGGTGTCGAGGAAACCGCTGTTCGCTTATCGAATCAGGCTGCCAGATTGTTGCATGTTCTTATCCTTAATAATGGCAAGCTACTGGAGCGCGATGAGCTGATTAAACGCGTCTGGGAGGATCACGGCTTTTCGGGTTCTTCCGTCAGCCTGAACGTTGCCATCAGTGAAATTCGTAAAGCGTTTCGCATGCTTGAACACGATCCTTCTTTAATTACAACGGTAAGAGGGAAAGGGTTTAGCCTCTCGGCGCATATCCAGCACCATACCGTGCGGCCAAAAAAAGAGGCGACAGCAGACGGTAAATCGTTATACGAACAGACTCCCTCTAACTGGCTGCGCAAGAATGTAAGAAATATTCTTCTAATATTACTAATGATTATTCTGAGCGCCGTTGTGTCGAGCATTGTAACGCAATGGATGAGCCGCAATACGCTGCCGCAGGATCCCTCCCTTTCCTATGCCGGACATTTCCATCAGTGTGCAATATACGTGATGAATAAAAACAATGGAGCAGATCTCAATCACTCTCTTGAAGAGGCGGCCAGAGGGCTAATAAACAACAAAATAAACTGTCTGCAGCGTGCGGCTGATGTTTATTTATCGACGTTTCATCAAATTAATCTGCAGAATTCTTTTATGGGAGTATGTTTCCTGCAGGACTCCCATTCAGGCTATCGCAGCTGCATATCCTTTCGTAGTCTGACGGGGGAGTAGGCCGTGATCAAAAAATTCCTGGTAGCCGGAGCTCTGCTGGCAGGGTTGTTAACGGTAGTGACATACTTTGCGCTGCCTGGTTTATGGAAGAGTACGCCCCCTTTACTCAAGTGTGAATCGGACGTGGTTACCCGGAAAACTTACCCTGACGGCAACTATATAGAACTGAGGATGACGACGCTGCTGCTGATGAACTCGGAAAGTTCGCTCACGGCGTTTGATAAAGGAGTGATGCTGATGCCGGAAAAAAACTATGCCATCGACAGACGCTATAACATGACGCTTGAGCGGGTGGATAACAGCAATATCTACCATATTCATGGCAAGCAGATGCAAAAAACGCCGGACGATACCGCCCCTGCGGATATCATTAATCAGCTGATGATGGACAGCATCAACTTCTTCTGGATAACGCCGGTTAAACCCGGCAGCTGGATGATTCAGGGGCTGGTGCTGCCGGTAATGGTATGCCGGGATATTTGATCCCTGAGAGGTCCTGCCATGGAAGTGATGAGCGCGCATATCTGTACGGCCCGGGCGAGCAAAGGCCTGTACCCATGAAGATAAAATTTTGCCTGTAGGTTCACATTGCACAAGGTAGCGCATAAGAAGACTTAAGATAGTAAAGATGCAAAACGTTCACAACGTATTATTGACTGATGATTCCAGAATTGGCTACACTCCTTTCCATGGCCAGATATAAAGAATTTGATGTTGAAGTCGCGCTGAATGCGGCAATTGCCGTATTTCGGGAATACGGCTACGCTGCGACGTCTGCCCAAATGCTGACAACAGCGATGAAGATAGGCAGGCAGAGCCTCTATGATACGTTTGGTGGAAAGTGGCAACTTTACTGTTCAGCGGTCGAGAGGTACTCGGCAGATGAAACCGCCGCGCATATTTCCATGCTGCAAAAAGAGGGAAGCGCTATCAATGGCATTGAGGCGATGCTGGAACGGGTGATCGCTGAAGCCACCTCTCCATGTCTTGGACTGAGTTCAATCAGTGAGTTTGCTAATCGCGAAACCGATCTTCAGGCGATACGCGATCGGGCAGCAAAAGGGATGTTTGAAGTACTGAAAGGTAAAATCAGTCAGGCACAAGTTGAAGGTGATATTTCCTCCAGCACGCTTCCGGAGCAGGTAGCCCTGTTTCTGGTTGCGAATATTGCAGGGATCAGAATGGCCGCTCGTGGAGGAGCAGATGAAAGCAGCCTTCATGTGATAAAGACATTGGCAATCCAGGCTCTGAAATGAGCCTGTTTTTTTACCCAATTCTGGAATGATTGTTCAAGACAGGAGTGTAACTTGTGAAAGCGATAGTGACAGAACAAGCTGGTGGACCAGAAGTACTGAAATATCAGGAATGCCCGGAACGACAGCCTGGCAGCGGGCAAGTCGTGGTCAGGGTCAGTGCAGCTGGCGTAAATTTCATGGATATCGGTGTCAGGAAAGGTACGGTATGGCAGGACATCCCCTGGCCCCGAATCCCTGGAGTAGAAGGTGCCGGGGTAATATTGCGTACGAGTGACGACGTCAGTGAGTTTGTGCCTGGACAAAGGGTTGCCTGGGTTTATGCACCAGGGAGCTATGCTGAGGAAGTGGTCATTCCAGCCTCCGCCCTGGTTTTAATTCCTGATAGCATTGACGATAAAACAGCAGCGTCTGTGATGATGCAGGGGTTGACCGCCAGCCATTTCGCTACCGAGTTTTACCCAATACAGCCCGGTGATATTGCTCTGGTGCATGCCGCTGCTGGTGGTGTTGGTTTACTGCTGACCCAGATAATCAAGCACCGTGGAGGGCGGGTTATTGGTCGCGTATCCTCTGAGAGTAAAGTCGCCATGGCTAAAGAGGCTGGAGCCGATCATGTTATCGTCGATACGAAAGGAACGTTCGCCGCCGAAGTTATACGTCTCACAGAGGGTCAGGGCGTACATGTCGTTTATGATGGTTCCGGCCCGGTCACATTCCAGGATTCACTGAACGCCTTAAGGATTGCTGGCACATTTTGCTGGTACGGGCCCATTCTGGGAGCCCCGGATAAAATTGATATTATGAGCCTTCCTAAAAGTATCAAAATAGGCTACGCAACGTTTAACCATCACGTTCATACTTCAGCATTGTTGAGAAAACATACGAATATCCTGTTTGACTGGCTACTTGCGGGAACCCTCAAAGTCAGCATCGGGAAGGAATATGCACTGGCTGATGCCGCACAGGCGCATGCTGATATGGAAAGCAGAAAAACAACGGGCAAATTATTACTTATCCCATAGAGCGCATTCGTTCAGACTTTATCTGACAGCTACCGGTTATTTTTTCGGGTATCTGTCAGAGTACATCCGCTCACCAGCAATATCGTACTTGTCTTTCAGGTTCCGGAGGCGCTCAATGAAAATATGCGCCGTAAACGCAGCAAGCCGATGCCGTAACGTGACAACCTGTAGTAAATAACTGATTGAAAGCGGAACGAGTTTAACGAAGTTTTGCCACAAGGGGAGAAATCTGGAGCGGGTGAAGGGAATCGAACCCTCGTATAGAGCTTGGGAAGCTCTCGTTCTACCATTGAACTACACCCGCTCAGGGAGTGCCTTCGAAAAGGTGAAGGCATTATAAACCTAACGCCTTCACTGACAAGCCTTTCGACTATTAAGTGGTGATAATCTGAGCACTTAGCATTTCGGTTTGCTGCCCTGAGGCGGCAGATAGCGCAGCGGATCGATGGCGGTGGCACGGTAGCGAATCTGGAAATGCAGCTTCACCGCATCGGCGTCGCTGCTGCCCATCGTGGCAATTTGCTGGCCGATTTTTACCGACTGACCGTTATTGACCATCATTTTATCGTTGTGCGCATAAGCGGTGATGTAATCTTCACTGTGCTTAATCATGATCAGGTTGCCGTAACCACGCAGCTGGCTACCTACGTACACCACTTTCCCGGCGCCCGCCGCATAAATCGGCTGACCACGCGAGCCTGCGATATCAATGCCTTTATTGCCACCATCGGCAGTGGAGTAAGGCAGAACAACCTTCCCGCTCGTTGGCCAGCGCCAGCAGCGCTGCCCGACCGGCGGCCAGGACGACTGCGGCACGGCAGAAGACGGCGTGACTTTCGCTGTTTTACCGCCTGAAGATTTCTTCGATCCGGAACTGCCGTTAACCTTTAAGCGCTGTCCGATTTCGATGGTGTACGGCGGTGAAATGCCGTTCATCCGGGCGAGGTCGCGCACGCTGGTACCGGTCATGCGGGAGATCTTCGACAGCGTATCGCCGCGTTTAACGGTGTACATCGACCCGCTGTAGCTGCCGTCAGAGCCTGATTTACTGCCGGAGCAGCCAGCCAGAACCAGCCCGATAAACAGGCACAGAAAGAGGCGTATAGGTTTTTTCATCAGGCGTCCTGCGCGCACAGCAAATCCTCGGTGTTGGTCAATCGGATGGCCTATGATACCAGCCCTTGCCGCCATGCCAATGTTTAGCATGCATTAACTGTGTACAGGGCGGTCGACTCGTCCATAAAAAAAGCCCGGCTTCTGCAAACCGGGCTTTCATCACGCAAAGTGACTTATTTCGTTGGACGCATTGCCGGGAACAGGATCACGTCACGAATGGTGTGGCTGTTAGTGAACAGCATAACCATACGGTCAATACCAATGCCCAGGCCCGCCGTTGGTGGCAGACCGTGTTCCAGCGCGGTAACGTAGTCTTCGTCGTAGAACATCGCTTCGTCATCGCCTGCCGCTTTCGCGTCAACCTGATCCTGGAAGCGCTGCGCCTGATCTTCTGCATCGTTCAGCTCGCTGAAGCCGTTGCCGATTTCACGGCCACCGATGAAGAATTCAAAGCGGTCAGTGATTTCCGGGTTCACGTCGTTACGACGGGCCAGCGGAGAAACTTCTGCCGGATATTCGGTAATGAAGGTTGGCTGAATCAAGTGCGCTTCCGCCACTTCCTCGAAGATCTCGGTCACGGTACGGCCCAGACCCCAGCTCTTCTCAACCTTGATGCCAATCTCAGCCGCGATAGCTTTCGCCGCGTCGAAGTTGTCCAGGTCAGCCATGTTGGTTTCAGGACGATACTTTTTGATCGCCTCACGCATGGTGAGTTTCTCGAACGGCTTGCCGAAGTCGAACGTCTGGTCGCCGTAAGGCACTTCAGTTTTGCCGAGAATATTCTGCGCCAGGGTGCGGAACAGGGATTCGGTCAGCTCGATCAGATCTTTGTAATCTGCGTAGGCCATATAGAGTTCCATCATGGTGAACTCTGGGTTATGGCGAACGGAGATACCTTCGTTACGGAAGTTACGGTTGATTTCGAACACGCGCTCGAAGCCACCGACCACCAGACGCTTCAGGTACAGTTCCGGCGCGATACGCAGGTACATGTCGAGATCCAGAGCGTTATGATGGGTGATGAACGGACGCGCGGACGCGCCGCCCGGGATCACCTGCATCATTGGGGTTTCCACTTCCATAAAGTCGCGACCCACCATGAACTGGCGGATACCGGCGAGGATCTGGGAACGCACTTTGAAGGTGTTGCGGGATTCATCGTTAGAGATGAGATCCAGGTAACGCTGACGGTAGCGTGCTTCCTGATCCTGCAGGCCGTGGAATTTGTCCGGCAGCGGGCGCAGGGCTTTGGTCAGCAGGCGCAGCTCGGTGCAGTGAACAGACAGCTCGCCGGTCTTGGTTTTGAACAGTTTACCTTTCGCGCCCAGGATATCGCCCAGATCCCATTTCTTGAACTGGTCGTTATAAACGCCTTCTGGCAGATCGTCGCGCGCAACATACAGCTGAATACGGCCGCCAACGTCCTGCAGCGTCACAAAAGAGGCTTTACCCATGATACGACGGGTCATCATGCGCCCGGCCACGGTAACTTCAACGTTCAGCGCTTCGAGCTCTTCATTTTCTTTCGCGCCAAATTCGGCGTGCAGCTGGTCGGAGGTACGATCGCGACGGAAATCGTTCGGGAAGGCAATGCCCTTCTCACGCAGCGCGGCAAGCTTCTCGCGACGGGATTTCAGTTCGTTATTAAGATCAACGACTTCGTCAGCACCTTGTGCTTGTTGTTCAGACATTTTGGTTCCTCATAACCCTGCTTTCAAACTAGCTTCGATAAACTGGTCGAGGCTGCCGTCCAGTACCGCCTGCGTATTGCGGGTTTCAACCCCGGTGCGCAGGTCTTTGATACGGGAATCGTCCAGTACGTATGAACGAATCTGGCTGCCCCAGCCGATATCCGATTTGTTTTCTTCCGCCGCCTGCTTCTCAGCATTTTTCTTCTGCATTTCCAGCTCGTACAGCTTCGCTTTCATCTGCTTCATGGCCTGATCTTTGTTCTTATGCTGCGAACGGTCGTTCTGGCACTGAGTAACGGTGTTGGTTGGAATGTGGGTAATACGTACCGCAGATTCTGTACGGTTAACGTGCTGACCACCGGCACCGGAGGCGCGGTACACGTCGATACGCAGATCTGCTGGATTAATTTCGATATCGATGTCGTCATCGACTTCCGGGTAGACAAACGCGGAGCTGAACGACGTGTGGCGACGACCGCCGGAGTCAAACGGACTCTTACGGACCAGGCGGTGAACGCCCGTTTCGGTACGCAGCCAGCCAAATGCGTATTCGCCCTGAATGCGAATGGTCACGGATTTGATACCCGCGACTTCACCTTCGGACTCTTCAATAATCTCTGTTTTGAAACCGCGTGCTTCCGCCCAGCGCAGATACATACGCATCAGCATGCTGGCCCAGTCCTGAGCTTCGGTACCGCCGGAGCCTGCCTGAATGTCAAGGTAGCAGTCGGCGCTGTCGTATTCACCGGAGAACATGCGGCGGAATTCAAGCTGAGCCAGTTTTTCGTCGAGCAGATCGAGTTCGGCGACGGCTTCGTTGAAGGTCTCTTCGTCATCGGCTTCAACGGCCAGCTCCAGCAGGCCAGAGACGTCTTCCAGCCCCTGAGACATCTGATCGAGCGTGTCGACGATGGCTTCCAGCGAGGAACGTTCTTTGCCCAGCGCCTGTGCGCGCTCAGGTTCGTTCCAGACGTCCGGCTGTTCCAGCTCGGCGTTTACTTCTTCCAGACGCTCTTTCTTGGCATCATAGTCAAAGATACCCCCTAAGAACGTCAGAGCGCTCCGTGAGGTCCTGAATGCGATTTTTTACCGGATTAATTTCAAACATGGTCGATTATCTTTTTTTGGGCTTGTCAAAATGCGGTGATAAGAGCGGGATTTTAACGGATCTCCGCCCTTTTTTATAGGGAATCCTGACGCTAAATTGGCCAGATATTGTCGATGATCAGTTGCAGGCTGCGGTTTCCGCGAAACTCGTTGATGTCCAGCTTGTAGGCCAGTTCCACTTCGCGCACGCCGTTGTCTGGCCAGCAAGCGGTATCGACGTTAAACGCGATACCGTCCAGCAGCGGACCACCGCCCACCGGCTCCACCATCACCTTCAAATGTCGCTCACCCACCAGGCGCTGCTGAAGAAGCTTAAAGCGACCGTCAAACAGCGGTTCCGGGAACATCTGCCCCCACGGCCCCGCATCGCGCAACAGCTGCGCCGTCTCCATGGTCATATCAGACGCCGCAAGCGGACCGTCGGACACCACTTCGCCTTGCAGGAGTGCCGGATCTAACCACTCGGTCACCAGCTCGCCAAAACGCAGCTGGAATTCGTCAAAGCGGGCCTCTTCCAGCGACAGACCAGCCGCCATCGCATGCCCACCGAACTTGATCATCATACCGGGACAGAGCGTGTCGAGCCGCTCGAGCGCATCACGCATGTGCAGACCCTGAATCGAACGGCCAGAGCCTTTAAGCGTGCCGTCACCCGCAGGGGCAAACGCAATCACCGGGCGATGGAAGCGCTCTTTAATGCGTGAAGCCAGAATACCCACCACGCCCTGATGCCACTCTGGATGATACATCGCAAGACCGCCCGGCAGCGTTTCGCTGCTGCGTTCAAGCTTCTCGCACAGCGTCAGCGCTTCCGCCTGCATGCCCTGCTCAATCTCTTTGCGCGTCTGGTTCAGCGCATCCAGTTCGTTGGCCAGCTGCCGCGCTTCGCCAATGTTGTCGCTGAGCAACAGCGCCACGCCAACGGACATATCATCCAGGCGACCAGCTGCGTTCAGGCGCGGGCCAAGCGCAAAGCCAAGATCGCTTGCCGCCAGCTTCTGCGCATCGCGGTTTGAGACTTCCAGCAGCGCTTTAATGCCGGGCCGACACTTCCCGGCGCGGATACGGCTCAGGCCCTGCCACGTCAGAATGCGGTTGTTGGCGTCCAGCGGCACGACGTCCGCCACGGTGCCAAGGGCTACCAGATCCAGTAGCTCAGCCAGATTCGGAATGGCAATGCCCTGCGCCTCAAACCAGCCTTTATCACGCAGGTGGGTGCGCAGCGCCAGCATCAGATAAAAAGCGACGCCAACGCCCGCCAGCGATTTCGACGGGAAATCACAGTCGCGCAGATTTGGGTTAATGATGGCTTCTGCATCAGGCAGCGTATCGCCCGGCAGGTGGTGATCGGTCACCAGCACGGGAATGCCAAGCGCATGGGCGCGTTCAACACCTGCGTGAGAAGAGATGCCGTTGTCGACGGTCATAATGAGCTGTGCGCCACGCGCGTGGGCCTGATCGACCACTTCCGGACTCAGACCGTAGCCGTCTTCAAACCGGTTCGGCACCAGGTAGGTGACATTGCTGCAGCCAAGCTGGCGCAGCCCCAGCACGCTAAGCGCGGTACTGGTTGCGCCATCAGCGTCAAAATCACCCACCACGACAATCCGCACGCCTTCACGGAGAGCGTCATAAAGCATTTCAACGGCCTTCTCTATGCCGGAGAGCTGCTGCCACGGCAGCATTCCTTTAACGCTACGTTCCAGATCGGCCGCGCTCAGCACGCCACGGCTGGCGTAAAGCCGCTGAAGCAATGGCGGGAGATCCGCAGGCAGCTGCGCCGAAAGGTTAACCTCCCGGCGGCGAAGTTGTATCTGCTGTTTCACGCCGCTTATTTACCGCTGGTCTGTTTCTGATGCTCGTCGAGGAAGGCTTTCATCTCTTTCGGCGCCTGATAGCCCGGAACCACGTAGCCATCGTTCAGCACAACGGCTGGCGTGCCGTTCACGCCAAACTGCACGCCCAGTGCGTAGTGGTTGGCGATGTTGATGTCACAGCTGGCAGGCTGAACGCCTTTACCGTCCATGGCGTCATCAAAGGCTTTGTTGCGATCTTTCGCGCACCAGATGGCTTTCATGTCCTGCTCAGGCTGGCTCTGCACGCCTGCGCGCGGGAAAGCCAGATAGCGCACGGTAATACCCAGCGCGTTATAGTCTTTCATTTCTTCATGCAGCTTGTGGCAGTAACCGCAGGTGATGTCGGTGAACACGGTAATCACATGCTTTTCCTGCGGAGCCTTGTAGACAATCATCTCTTTTTCCAGCGCGTTCAGCTTGCCCATCAGCAGCTTGTTGGTCACGTTGACCGGGCTTGCGCCGCTGACGTCGTACATTGGTCCCTGGATGATGTGCTTCCCGTCTTCGGTCACGTACAGCACGCCGCTGTTGGTCAGCACCGTTTTCATGCCTGCAACCGGGGATGACTGAATGTCCGTGCTCTGCACGCCCAGCTTCGCCAGCGACTGCTGAATGGCGGCATCGTCAGCCTGAGCGGTACCGCAAAGTGCAGCCGCCAGCAGAGAGAACATCGCTAAACCTTTTTTCATAACCTTTCCTGTCTGTTTCGTTTTCAGCTCACGCACGAGGGTGATGCTGTTGATGAAGTTGCCGCAGCCGTTCCGTAGCAACGTGCGTATAAATCTGCGTTGTTGAAAGATCGCTGTGCCCCAGCAGCATTTGCACCACGCGCAAATCCGCGCCGTGGTTGAGCAGATGCGTGGCAAAGGCGTGCCGCAGCACGTGGGGCGACAGCTTTTCGCTGTCGATGCCCGCAAGCAATGCATAGTGTTTGATGCGGTGCCAGAACGTCTGACGCGTCATCTGCTGGGCGCGCTGGCTCGGGAACAGCACATCAATCGACACACCGTTTAGCAACCAGGGCCGACCGTATTCAAGGTAATTCTCCAGCCAGTACACGGCTTCTTCACCGAGCGGCACCAGCCGTTCTTTGTTGCCTTTACCGATAACCCTCACCACGCCCTGGCGTAAGCTGATATCGCTCATCGTCAGCCCCACCAGTTCCGACACGCGCAGGCCCGTGGCGTAAAGCACTTCGAGCATCGCTTTATCGCGCAACTCAAGCGGTTGGTCAACCAGCGGTGACTGTAGCAATCTTTCAACCTGTGCTTCGCTCAGATCTTTGGGCAAACGCTGTGGCAACTTCGGCGAAGCCAGCCGCGCGCTCGGATCGTCCTGGCGTACTTTTTCGCGATACAAATGCTGAAAAAAGCGACGCATGGCGCTCAACAAACGGGCCGAGCTGGTGGCCTTATAGCCCCCTTCGACACGCTCTGCCAGCAGAAGTTGCAGATCGGTGTGCTGCACTGTTTCGCTGTTCAGGCCGTGCTTGTACAGCCATTCAATGAGCATCGTTAAATCGCGGCGGTAGGCGCTGAGCGTGTTCTCGGCGAGGTTTTTCTCCAGCCAAAGCGCATCGAGAAAATGTTCGATTTGCGCGAGATCCTTTTCCATATGTGCCTCCTGGAGCCAGCCAACGGCCTCATTATGCCTTAAGGCAATACCTTTCTGATACACTAGCGCAAAGTCATAGCAAGCACTGAGAGTTTTCGCGATGAAAATTGGCCTCTTTTACGGCTCCAGCACCTGTTATACCGAAATGGCCGCGGAGAAGATCCGCGACATTATTGGCGCAGAGCTGGTGACGTTGCACAACCTGAAAGACGATTCCCCACAGCTGATGGAACAGTACGACGTCCTGATCCTCGGCATCCCGACCTGGGATTTTGGTGAAATCCAGGAGGATTGGGAAGCTATTTGGGCTGAGCTGGATAACCTTAATCTTGATGGGAAAATCGTGGCGCTTTACGGCATGGGCGATCAGTTGGGCTACGGCGAGTGGTTCCTGGATGCGTTAGGTATGCTGCATGACAAACTTGCCGGCAAGGCGGTGAAATTCATTGGCTACTGGCCAACGGAAGGATACGAATTCACCAGCCCGAAACCCGTCATCGCGGACGGCCAGCTGTTTGTCGGCCTGGCGCTGGACGAAACCAACCAGTATGACCTGAGCGACGACCGCATTCAGGCCTGGTGCGAGCAAATCCTCGGCGAAATGGCCGAGCAGTTCTCCTGATATACCGCTACTGCTGAGCGGGCTGTTGCAAAATGGTCCGCCGCAAATCCCGCCACTCCCCGGCATCCATGCTGTCCGCCGCCAGCCACAGGTGCGTACGCTTGCGTCCATCAATCCGACGTAAACGTAGCATCATCCCACTCTTGAGCACCCAGGGCGTACCGAGCAAATCCCACTCCTGGTTTTGCCAGCGCACGCGAGAATCCATCAGCAGTTTGATCTCACCCTGGCTGGCATTAATACGCCGCTGGCTGCGAACGCAGTCAAACACCACCAGCGACAGCAGCAGAAGCCACAACGGGGTATAGCTCAACGGCCAGGGTATCAGCAATATAAAAGCCGCCACCATACCGTGGAGTAATAAAGAGACCCACTGTGCGCGCCACGAGACGCGTAGATCAGATTGCCACAGGACCACGTTCCCGATTCCGTGTCTGAATAAGTTGCACCATCCGCTGAAGTTCAGCATCCGCTGGCTTGCCGTGATTCATCAGCCAGTTAAACAAATCCGGGTCGTCGCACTCCAGAAGGCGAATAAACAGCGCTTTATCGTCGTCGCTGAGCGTTTCATATTCGTACTCAAAAAAGGGCATGATCGAAATATCGAGTTCACGCATTCCCCGACGGCACGCCCAATGAATACGGGCTTTGTTGTTGATGTCCATGTTGTCCTTCCTGACAGTCGATATTGAGTAGTTTAACGCGTTTTTTTCACTTACTTTACAGGAATATTGCTTATTGCGGCGCAATTCCAGAGACATTCCACATTGATTACATGGAATTACTTTATTTTCCACGCCGCCTCGCGAAACAGAATAATGGCACAAATGGTCTTCGGAAAGCGCTTGCAATGCGCAATAGCTCTTTTACCATTAGTCATTAACACTGCGTTAAGCTATTCAGGACATGATTATGGCTTTTACTCCTTTTCCTCCTCGTCAGCCCTCTTCTTCTGCCCGTTTGCCGTTAACGCTGATGTCTCTTGATGACTGGGCGCTGGCGACCATTACCGGCAAAGACAGCGAAAGCTATCTGCAAGGCCAGGTGACAGCGGACGTCGCACAAATGACGGACCATCAGCACTTACTGGCGGCGCACTGCGATGCCAAAGGCAAAATGTGGAGCAATTTACGCCTGTTCCGCGAACCAGAAGGCTTTGCCTGGATTGAACGCCGAAACGTACGTGACGCTCAGCTGACCGAGCTGAATAAATACGCCATCTTTTCCAAAGTCAGTATCGTGCCAGACAATGCACGAGTACTCCTGGGCGTAGCCGGTTTTCAGGCCCGTGCGGCGCTGGCAAACCTCTTTTCCACCCTGCCAGACGGCGAAAACCAGGCCGCGCGTGACGGCGACAGCACTCTGCTGTGGTTCGAACACCCTGCCGAGCGCTTCCTGCTGGTTGTCAGTGAAGAGACTGCACAACGCGTGACGGATGCGCTGCGCGGCGAAGCGGCGCTGAACAACAGCCAGCAGTGGCTGGCCCTCAATATTGAGGCTGGCCTGCCGGTGATCGACAGCGCGAACAGCGCGCAGTTTATTCCTCAGGCCACCAATATTCAGGCGCTCGGTGGCATCAGCTTTAAGAAAGGCTGCTACACCGGTCAGGAAATGGTCGCTCGCGCCAAATTCCGTGGCGCTAACAAGCGCGCACTCTGGTCCCTGGCAGGCAGCGCCAGCCGCGTGCCGGAAGCCGGTGAAGATCTTGAACTGAAAATGGGTGAAAACTGGCGTCGTACCGGTACCGTGCTCGCCGCCGTTCAGTTAGATGACGGTAGCGTGCGGGTTCAGGCAGTCATGAATAACGATATGGAGCCAGACAGCGTCTTCCGCGTGCGTGAAGATGCCGGTTCACTGCGCATTGAACCCCTCCCGTATTCACTCGAAGAGGCGTAATTGACTCATCGCCGGGAATATTTCGTCCCGGCGACAGCAATTTTATACAAAGCGAAGGCGGAGGGGTGAATGAAACTAAAAATCAAAGAACAAACCCATTTCCACCGCGTTGATGCCCTCGGTGGCCTCGACATGCTTCAGGCACGCTATTACAAGCAGCGCTTCGCCCGTCACGTCCACGATACGTTCTGCATCGGCGTCATCGACCAGGGCGCACAGCGCTTTTATCGTTCAGGTGCAGAGCACGTTGCTCCTCGCGGAGACATCATCATCGTCAACGCCGATGACGTGCACACCGGCAGCTCTGAGCTGGAGCACGGCTGGGCTTATCGCGCGATCTATCCGCACCCGGATATGCTGAACAACATTCTGCGTCAGGTGCCTGACGGCAAAGATTTTGTGCCCTGGTTTCCGGATGCCGTGATCCACGACCCTGGGCTTTCAGAGCAACTTTTGCTGACCTTTAGCATGCTCGATAAAGAAGGGAACAACCTGCTGAAGGAGACTCTGCTACTTTCGTCGCTCACCCTCCTTAGCGTCCGCTATAGCCGCACCCGCAAGCCCCCTCTTGAATTACCTGCGGCAACCCAACGCATTTTGCGGGCGAAAGACTTCATGGATAGCTGTCCGGAAGAGGACCATACTCTGACCCGGCTGGCCGAGCTGGCGGGGCTCAGCCACTGGCATTTTTTGCGCCAGTTCAAGCTCATTACGGGGATGACGCCCCACGCTTATCTGGTACAGGCCCGGCTGCGAAAAGCCCGCACGCTGCTGCGCCAGGGGCTCACTATTCTTGATACGTCAATCCTTTGTGGATTCACCGATCAGAGCCACTTCCACCGCCATTTTAAGAACTCCATTGGCCTGACGCCGGGCGAATTTATTAAGGCCTGAGGCTGAGCAATAACATTCAATACACCCCTTCGCAGGTTCGATAGCGTTAACGGCACGTCAGTTACAGCCAGTTAGCGTAATCCATGAGAAAAGCCATCGTTGAGTCCAGCGCGTACAATGAGCTGCAAGGTTCACCGCGTTCATCCTTCATGCGCGGCGCAGTAGAAATGCTGCCGCTCTGCGTTTCCGTGATCCCGTGGGGGATCCTTGCGGGTTCGATGGCTATCCAGGCTGGCCTGACGTTCTGGCAAAGCGTGGGTATGTCAGCGATTGTTTTCGCGGGTGCGGCACAGCTGGTGACGCTCGGGCTAACCATGACCGGCGCGAGCGTATTAACGATTATTGTCTCGGTCTTTTTTATCACCTCTCAGCATTTTATTTATGGCCTGACGCTGCGGGAATTTGTTTCATGCCTGAAAACAAAATTACGCCTGCCAATTGGCTTTCTGTTAACCGATGAGTTGTTCGCCCTCAGCGAAACAAAAAATAAGCGAACAGAATTAACGCCGGGGTATATGATCGGCGCCGGGCTGACCTTTTATTTGTCGTGGAATATTTTCAGCCTGATAGGTATTGTCATGGCCTCTTCTGTGCCTGACCTTGATAAGTACCATCTCGATTATTCCATCGTTGCCACGTTTATTACCATTGTGGTGCCGATGATAAAAAAAATAAGTACCCTGGCGGGCGTCGGCATTTCACTGGTGCTGTCGATGATCCTGAGCTATTGCCAGGTAGAGGGCGCCATCGTTCTGGCGGGCCTGACGGGCATGTTCTCTTCCGTGGCTATCTCGGCGATGATTAAGGAGAAACAATGAGCTGGTTTCTGATTTTGCCCCTTGCCGCCATCGTCTTTTTTAATCGCTATGTGTTTCTGGAACCGAATGTACCGCTGAAAATACCGGTCATTATTAATAAAGCGCTTAAGTATTCCGCACCTTGTTTACTGACCGCAATTTGCGGGCCGATTATTTTGATGGATCACGGTGTGGTGCGTGAATTCCCGCTCAACCCGTATTTTCTCGGGGCGATATCCAGCGTCATTATTGCCTTATTAATCCGCAATATTGTCAGCGCGGTATTATTAAGCCTCGCAGTGTTTTATCTCATTAACCATTTTCTACAATAGGTCACAACGGGAGTGATTATGCGCCGTCCAGTTAAAGGATATCACCAGTCTACGGAAATCAGGCGTTCATATGAAATTCTGCCTTTACAGGGCGTGTGGACGTGGCTTACGGGAAAAGAGCTGCCAGAGCGCAAGCCTCTCTGGCAAAGCAGCTCAACCGAAATGGTAATGTGGTCACTAAGCTGGGTAGCATTGGGCGTAGCGCTGACCACACTTTCTGCAATGCACATTCAAAACACCGCCGGACAAATCCTCTGCTGGCTGGTTGGCGCGCTTTTTTCCGTTTCCGGCGCCCGCTACATCGTGGCAACCATTATTCACCATGGCGTCCACGGTCATCTGTATAAATCGCAGAAGGTGAATAAGGCACTGTGCGAAGTCCTGTCGACCCTGTTTATCGTTCAGCCTTATGAGTCCTATCGCCAGTTCCACGTTTACGAACACCATGGCCGCGAGTTTTCTACCTTCGAGGATAAAGATCTGGCGGCGATTTATCAGCTCGGTTTCACGCCCGGCAAAACGAAACCCGCGCTGTACGCCCGCCTGCTGCTGACGTTAATCAGCCCGAAATTCCATCTGGTGTTTTTGTATGGCCGGGTGAAATCCAACCTGGTTGGCGTGCCGTTTTATCGTCTGATGATGACGCTGGTTTGGTTCGCCACGCTGGGTGTGCTGGGCTACTTCGCGGGCCCGCTCGGCACGCTCCTGATTCTGCTGATGCCTTTTATTGTGCTTTACCAGATGGCCTCGCTGATGCATCTGCTGACGGAGCACGTGTGGCGAGTACGTCAGGAAGGAGAGTCGGTGCGCGACAGCCATATCAATAACTGCCTGGCACGATTCTGCGGCTCGAAGTGCCCGCCCGATTTCAGCGTTAAGCATTGGGGGCACTGGGGCCAGTGGGTTGCAATGCACCTGTTTGTGCACCTGCCCTGCCGAATGCTGTTTGTCCAGGGCTCTCTGGTCTGCCACGACTGGCATCACCGCCATGGCAGCGTGCGTCAGTGGTATGACTATGCCCGCCTGCGTGAGTTACACGCGCAGAAACTATCCGCTCAGGAACGTTATGACTACATCGATATCTGGGGTGTGCATAACGCGCTGGATTATGTGCTCAACTCGCTGAGCGAGTCGCCTGAAATTGAAATCGATACCCTGGCCTATCGACTGAATTAACCCTGTGTCTGAATTAGTGCCTTTGGCCTTTTGGTCGCTGGCATTAACCCCTGGTGTTGTTAATGGTCATTGACCGCCCGATCGTCAGAGCGTATACGGCTGACGATCGGGATTTTTTTCGCCTGAAAACGGCTTAAACCTTCCCGACGTAAAGATAAATCGCCAGGAAATGGCACACGCTCCCACCGAGTACGAAGCCATGCCAGATGGCGTGATTGTATGGGATGCGCTTGCAGACGTAGAAAATCACCCCCAGCGAATAGACTACTCCGCCTGCCGCCAGCAGCGTAACGCCACCGACCGAAAGCTTCACCGCCAGCTGATACACCACGATCAGCGATAACCAGCCCATCGTGAGATAGGTCACCAGCGACAGAATTTTAAAGCGATGTGCAATAGTCAGCTTAAACAGGATCCCGAGCAGCGCCAGGCTCCAGATAACAATCATTAATCCGCGCGCCAGCGCTGAATCCAGCCCGACCAGCAGAAACGGCGTATACGTTCCTGCAATCAGCAGATAGATAGCGCAGTGGTCGAATTTTTTCAGCCACAGCTTGGCCCGCTGATACGGCACCGCATGGTACAGCGTCGAGGCCAGAAACAGCAGGATCATACTGCCGCCGTACAGGCTGTAGCTGGTAATCGCCATAGCGTTGGCGTTTGCATCCACCGCCTGAACCAGCAGTAAAACAAGACCAACGATCCCGAACACCAGCCCGATACCGTGGCTGATGCTGTTGGCGATTTCCTCCGCCGGTGAGTAACCCTGTGCAATGAGTGGTTTGCTAACCATGCTGAGCTCCGAAAGGAAAAGTCGTTAACGCATCACTAGCCTAACTGAGAATGATTCCAGTGAACACCTGTTCGCTAAAATAAAAATACATTTAACAACAATCATTTTTAAATCAGAAAGTTATAGTTAATTTTCGCCTCACAGATGTTTCTTAAAATCAAATGCGCTCGAATTCAATCACATAGAACTGCTGCTGGCCCGGGTAGATTTCGGCTATCACCGATTTCAGCTCCGTCAACGTCATATTCTCCTGCTGCGCATGCTGCTGCGTCAGCGTATCCATCGTGACCTGCGAAGTAGCCGTCACCCGAATGGTGCAAAAATAGCCATCGTCCTCAAAGCGGCCCACCCGTAACACATCTCCGGCCTTAAAGTGCGATTCACTGGCATCGCGAAGCGTGATGGTTTTACGTCCGGCCAGAATGTCTTCCTGAAAGCGCTGAAAAAAAGTGATGTCGTTCGGGGCCATGATATGATTCCTGTATTGAATTTGCCGGATGAGTGCCTGCCAACGTGAGCCTTTTTTCCCACGCCGCCATCGCCAGTCTCAACAATCTTGAGATGATGGTCTACCAGTATGTTATTAAAAACCGTGACAAAGTCATGTATATGACGATTCGCGAACTGGCGGACGCGGCGGGTGTCTCGACCACCACGGTGCTGCGCTTCTGCCGGAAGCTAAGCTGTGAAGGCTATTCTGAATTTCGCGTTCGCTTTAAGCTTTATCTGGAACAAAATGACACGCAGCAAAGTAACGTTGCTGCCAGTGAAATGATCAGCTTTTTCAAAAGTATTAATAATGATGAGTTTGATAAACTGATTGATGACACCGTTGATATTATTCTGGCGTCGGAACGCATTATTTTTGTCGGCGCGGGCACCTCGGGTGCGTTAGCCAAATATGGCGCACGATTTTTCTCAAACGTTGGGAAATTCAGTAACCATATTGACGACCCTTATTTTCCCGTGACGAATGACATGGCCAAAAATGCGCTGGCAATTGTGCTTTCCGTTTCTGGGGAAACGGAAGAGATCCTGCGCTTCGCCGGTCAGTTCAGTCTTCACCGCTGCAAGGTGCTCTCCATCACCAGCCACGAGCACTCCCGACTGGCAAAACTTGCCGACTATAATATCTCCTGGCATATATCACCGGTTCGCATCGGTGGCGTTTACGATATTACAACGCAAATTCCTGTCATTTATATTCTCGAGACCCTCGGACGAAAACTGGCGAAGAAACTGGCATAAAAAAACGCCCTGTTTTTCGGATGTAACAAGTTACCTGCGGGTGAATTTGTTATATCGTGACATTTATATCTCCTTTGTTAGACTCGATCCCAATAAGCAATATCACGGGAACGATAAAGATGAAAAAATTAACCTTACCGAAAGACTTTTTATGGGGCGGCGCGGTGGCGGCGCATCAGGTTGAAGGCGGCTGGAACAAAGGCGGCAAAGGGCCAAGCATCTGCGACGTGCTGACGGGTGGCGCACACGGTGTGCCGCGTGAAATCACTCAGGAAGTAGTGCCGGGCAAATACTACCCGAACCACGAAGCAGTGGAGTTTTACAGCCATTACAAAGAAGACATTAAGCTGTTTGCTGAAATGGGCTTCAAATGTTTCCGTACGTCGATTGCCTGGACACGAATCTTCCCGAAAGGTGACGAAACCCAACCCAATGAAGAAGGGCTCAAATTCTACGATGATATGTTCGATGAACTGCTGAAATACAACATCGAACCGGTCATTACCCTTTCCCACTTTGAGATGCCGCTGCACCTGGTACAGGAATACGGCGGCTGGACCAACCGTAAAGTGGTTGATTTCTTTGTGCGCTTCGCCGAAGTGGTCTTCGAGCGCTACAAGCACAAAGTGAAATACTGGATGACCTTCAACGAGATCAATAACCAGCGCAACTGGCGCGCGCCGCTTTTCGGCTACTGCTGCTCCGGCGTGGTCTACACCGAACACGATAATCCGGAAGAGGTGATGTATCAGGTGCTGCATCATCAGTTTGTTGCCAGCGCCCTGGCGGTGAAAGCCGCGCGCCGGATCAATGCCGACATGCAGGTCGGCTGCATGCTGGCGATGGTGCCGCTCTACCCGTTCTCCTGCAAACCAGAAGACATGATGTTTGCTCAGGAATCCATGCGTGAGCGCTATGTCTTCACCGACGTCCAGCTGCGCGGCTACTACCCGACCTACGTCCTCAACGAGTGGGAGCGTCGCGGCTTTAACATCGTAATGGAAGAAGGCGATGCGCAGATCCTGCGCGAAGGTGCCTGTGATTACCTCGGCTTCAGCTATTACATGACCAACGCGGTAAAAGCTGAAGGCGGCAGCGGCGATGCAATTTCAGGCTTCGAAGGCAGCGTGCCGAACCCACACGTAAAGGCGTCCGACTGGGGCTGGCAGATTGACCCGGTTGGCCTGCGCTATGCGCTGTGCGAGCTCTATGAGCGTTACCAGAAACCGCTGTTTATCGTGGAGAACGGCTTCGGCGCATACGATAAAGTTGAGGCAGACGGCAGCATCAACGACGATTACCGCATCGACTATCTCCGTGCCCATGTGGAAGAGATGATGAAGGCGGTCACCCACGACGGCGTGGAGCTGATGGGCTATACGCCATGGGGCTGCATCGACTGCGTCTCCTTCACCACCGGACAGTACAGCAAGCGCTACGGCTTTATCTACGTGAACAAGCACGACGACGGCACCGGCGATATGTCACGTTCGCGCAAGAAGAGCTTTAGCTGGTACAAGGCAGTGATTGCCAGCAACGGCGAAAATCTTTAATTTTTGCCGGATGGCGGTGTAAACACCTTATCCGGCCTACGGATACGGGTATGCCGGGCGGCGCTACGCTTGCACCGGCCTACAAAATTGTAGGCCCGGTAAGCTGAGCGCCACCGGGCATTTATTTCCCGCCTGCCATTTCGATAAAGCTTCCCGTCACGTAAGAAGCTTTCTCACTCAGCAGCCAGACGATAGCCTGCGCCACCTCTTCCGGCTGTCCGCCGCGCTGCATCGGCAGCATCGACTTCACGCGATCGACTCGACCAGGCTCTCCGCCAGACGCATGCATTTCGGTATAAATCAGGCCCGGGCGCACGCAGTTGACGCGGATCCCCTGCGCCGCCACCTCAAGCGCCAGCCCCGTCGTCAGCGTATCGACCGCGCCTTTGGAAGCCGCATAATCGACATACTCAAACGGTGCACCCAGCCGCGATGCAGCGGAAGAGACGTTCACAATCGCCCCGCCTTTCCCACCGTGCTTATGGGACATTCGCTTCACCGCTTCACGGCAGCAAAGAAAATAGCCGGTGACGTTCGTCCCCAGTACATGGTTGATGCGCTCGGCGGTGAGGTTCTCGATAGTGCTTTGCTGAAACAGGATCCCGGCGTTGTTGACCAGCGCGGTCAGCGGTTCGCCTTCCCGGTCTAGCGCGTCAAACATCGTCATCACCTGCGATTCATCGCTGATATCCGCCCGTACGGCTAACGCTTTTCCACCGATTTCGACAATCTCATTCACCACCTGCGTGGCAGCTGTGATGTTGTGATGATAGTTCACTGCGACGGTGTAGCCTTCCTGCGCCAGCTGTAGCGCCGTCGCCCTGCCGATGCCCCGGCTCGCGCCGGTGACCAGTGCTATACCCATTCTTTTCTCCCAATAAAAAAGCCGGGTGGCGGCTTCGCCTTACCCGGCCTACAGTACTACACCAGCCCGATTACTGATATTCGCTCATCGGCACGCAGGAGCAGAACAGATTGCGGTCGCCGTAAACGTCATCAAGACGCTTAACCGTCGGCCAGTATTTGTTCGCCATACCTGCCGGGAACACCGCCAGCTCACGGCTGTAGCCATGATGCCACTCGGCCACCAGCTCGTTTTGCGTGTGCGGCGCGTTGACCAGCGGGTTATCTTCCAGCGTCCACTCGCCCTGCTTCACGCGGGTGATTTCACTGCGAATCGCCAGCATCGCATCGATGAAGCGATCGAGCTCCACTTTGCTTTCGGATTCCGTTGGTTCCACCATCAGCGTACCGGCGACAGGGAAGGACATGGTCGGCGCGTGGAAACCGTAATCGATCAGGCGCTTGGCAATATCCAGCTCGCTGATGCCGGTCTCTTCCTTCAGAGGACGGATATCGAGAATGCATTCGTGCGCCACGCGGCCATCGCGCCCGGTGTACAGCACCGGATAGGCTTCTTTCAGGCGAGTCGCGATGTAGTTGGCATTGAGGATCGCCACCTGGCTTGCCTGCTTCAGCCCTTCCGCACCCATCATACGGATGTACATCCAGCTGATCGGCAGAATGGAGGCGCTGCCGAACGGTGCCGCAGAAACGGCGCCCTGGCGGGTCAGCATTCCTTCAATTTGCACCACGCTGTGACCAGGTACGAACGGCGCCAGATGTGCTTTCACACCAATCGGGCCCATGCCCGGGCCGCCACCACCGTGTGGGATGCAGAACGTTTTATGCAGGTTGAGGTGCGAGACGTCCGCGCCGATAAAGCCCGGAGAAGTAATGCCAACCTGGGCATTCATGTTTGCGCCGTCGAGATACACCTGACCGCCGTGCTGATGCACGATGTCGCACACTTCACGGATTGTCTCTTCGTACACGCCGTGGGTAGACGGGTAAGTCACCATGATGCAGGAGAGGTTTGCCCCGTTCTGCTCAGCTTTCGCACGCAGATCGACCAGATCGATATTGCCCTGTTTGTCACACGCAACAACCACAACCTGCATCCCCGCCATTTGCGCGGAAGCCGGGTTGGTGCCATGCGCTGAGCTTGGGATCAGGCAGATATCACGATGGCCTTCATTACGGCTTTCATGATAGTGACGAATCGCCAGCAGGCCCGCGTATTCGCCCTGCGCACCAGAGTTAGGCTGCATGCAGAGCGCGTCATAGCCGGTCAGCTTCACCAGCCAGTCGGAAAGCTGGTTGATCATCTGGTGGTAGCCTTCCGCCTGATCGGCCGGGCAGAACGGATGCAGCTCGGCGAATTCCGGCCAGGTGATCGGAATCATCTCTGCGGCGGCGTTCAGCTTCATGGTGCAGGATCCCAGCGGGATCATCGCCTGATTCAGCGCCAGATCTTTGCGCTCCAGCGAGTGCATGTAGCGCATCATCTCGGTTTCGCTGTGGTAGCGGTTGAACACCGGATGCGTAAGAATCGCGTCTTCACGCAGCATCGTCTGCGGAATGGAGCGGCTGTCGTGCGCTACGTCTTTATCCAGCGTCTCCACGTTCAGGCCGTGGTTGTCGCCCAGCAGCACGGCAAACAACGCCAGCACGTCTTCGCGGGTTGTCGTTTCATCAAGAGTAATGCCGACGGCATTATGGATATCGCTACGCAGGTTGATCTCTGCCGCTTCGGCACGTGCCAGCACAGCAGCTTTGTCGGTCACTTCCACGCACAGGGTGTCGAAATAGTGGGCGTGACGCAGCTTCAGACCTTTTTGTTGCAGGCCTGCGGCCAGAATGTCGGTCAGACGGTGAATGCGGCTGGCAATACGCTTCAGGCCAACCGGGCCGTGGAAGACGGCGTACAGGCTGGCGATATTTGCCAGTAGCACCTGGGAGGTACAGATGTTGGAGTTCGCTTTCTCACGGCGGATGTGCTGCTCGCGGGTCTGCATCGCCATGCGCAGCGCGGTGTTGCCGGCAGCGTCTTTCGACACGCCGATAATACGGCCAGGCATGGAGCGTTTGAATTCATCTTTTGCCGCGAAGAATGCCGCGTGCGGGCCGCCGTAGCCCATCGGCACGCCGAAGCGCTGCGCGGAACCGAACACGATGTCCGCGCCCTGTTTGCCCGGTGCCGTCAGCAGCACCAGCGCCATGAAATCCGCCGCGACGCTGACGATAACTTTGCGAGCTTTCAGCTCGTCGATCAGTTTGCTGTAGTCATGCACTTCGCCGGTGGTGCCCACCTGCTGTAACAGCACACCGAAGACGTCCTGATGGTCGAGGGCTTTTTCCGCATCATCAACAATCACCTCAAAGCCGAAGGTTTCAGCACGGGTACGCACGACGTCGAGCGTCTGCGGGTGAATGTCGGCAGCCACGAAGAAGCGGTTCGCATTTTTCAGCTTGCTTACGCGTTTTGCCATCGCCATCGCTTCGGCAGCGGCGGTCGCTTCGTCCAGCAGTGAAGCGGAGGCGATATCCAGCCCGGTCAAATCGAGGGTAACGGTCTGGTAGTTCAGTAAAGCTTCCAGGCGACCCTGAGACACTTCCGGCTGATAGGGAGTATAGGCGGTGTACCAGCCCGGGTTTTCCAGCATGTTGCGCAGAATAACCGGCGGCAGCTGTACAGCGGTATAGCCCATGCCGATGTAAGACTTAAAGCGCTTGTTGCGGCTGGCGATAGCTTTCAGCTCGGCAAGAGCCGCGAATTCTGTGGTGGCGTCACCGACCTGCGGCGGCGTCGCCAGCTGAATGTCCTGCGGCACGATCTGCCCGGTCAGCGCGTCTAATGATTCTGCGCCGACGGTGTTCAGCATCTCCTGCTGCTGAGCCGCATCCGGGCCGATATGGCGTTCGATAAAAGCGCCGCGATTTTCAAGCTGGCTTAACGTCTGTGTCATGAGCGAAGGTTCCTGGAACGTGCGGTGAATCGGTGATTCTGAAATGAACTGCCCGGCGGCGCTGGCGCTTACCGGGCCTACATACAAACCGGGCCTACAAAGTCTGGTGACGCTGACGCATTCCCGGCTACCGTAGGCCGGATAAACGCAGTGCCATCCGGCACAGTTTTACTCGTCTTCTAACAGCGCTTCGTACGCCGAGGCGTCCAGCAAAGCAGCCACTTCGCCTTCGTCGCTGGCTTTGATTTTGAAGATCCAGCCTGCGGCATACGGCTCGCTGTTGACCAGCTCAGGAGAATCGCTCAGCTCGTCGTTGACGGCCACGATTTCGCCGCTGATTGGGGCATAGATATCGGACGCCGCTTTTACGGATTCCGCCACGGCGCAGTCATCGCCTGCGGAAACGGTTTTACCCACTTCCGGCAGATCGACAAACACCATGTCGCCGAGCAGCTCCTGTGCGTGCTCGGTAATGCCCACGGTGTAAGAGCCATCGGCCTCTTTACGCAGCCATTCGTGTTCTTTGCTGTATTTCAGTTCGGCAGGTACATTGCTCATTCACATTTCTCCAGAAAAAAATAATCGATTACACAACGGCTTTACCGTTGCGTACAAAAACAGGTTTGGTCACTTTGACCGGCATTTCACGGTTGCGAATTTGCACCACGGCGGTTTCACCAATGTCCGCAGCCACGCGGGCCAGCGCAATGCTGTAGCCGAGCGTTGGAGAGAAGGTGCCGCTGGTGATAATGCCTTCATGCTGGTTGCCCTGAGCATCCGTAAAACGTACCGGCAGCTCGCCGCGCAGCACGCCTTTCTCGGTCATCACCAGGCCCACCAGTTTTTCGGTGCCGTGCTCGCGTTGCGACTCCAGCGCCTCGCGGCCGATAAAATCACGGGCCTCCGGTTCCCAGGCGATGGTCCAGCCCATGTTGGCCGCCAGCGGAGAAATGCCTTCGTCCATCTCCTGCCCGTAAAGGTTCATGCCAGCTTCCAGACGCAGCGTATCGCGCGCGCCCAGACCACAAGGCTTGACGCCGGTTTCCACCAGCGCATGCCAGAACTCAGCCGCTTTTTCATTGGGCAGCGCAATTTCATAACCAGCTTCACCGGTGTAGCCCGTTGTCGCGACAAACAGATCCCCTGCCTGTACGCCAAAGAACGGCTTCATGCCTTCCACCGCTTTACGCTGCTCATCGCTGAACAGGCTGGCGGCTTTCGCCTGCGCGTCCGGCCCCTGAACGGCAATCAGCGCCAGGTCATCACGCACGGTGATTTCCACACCGTACGGCTCAGCGTGCTGGGTGATCCAGGCGAGGTCTTTTTCGCGGGTAGCAGAGTTCACCACGAGGCGGAAATAGTCTTCAGTGAGGAAGTAAACGATCAAATCGTCGATAACCCCGGCGGAGGCATTGAGCATGCCGGTGTAGAGCGCTTTGCCAGGCTGGGTAAGTTTGGCTACGTCGTTTGCCAGCAGATAGCGCAGGAGCTCGCGGGTACGGCTGCCGTGCAGATCGACAATCGTCATGTGAGAAACATCAAACATGCCGGCGCCGGTGCGCACTGCATGGTGCTCATCAATCTGCGAGCCATAGTGCAGCGGCATCATCCAGCCGTGGAAGTCCACCATGCGCGCGCCACACAGCGTGTGTTGTTCATACAAAGGCGTCTGTTGAGCCATCTTGTCCTCATCGAATAAGCGGGGCAGTTGCAGCTTTGTGGACGCCAACGCGGCCACGAAGCCGGACATCGACGCCCATCCAGGCATCGACGCAAACGTTCTCTTTTGCCTGACGTTACCACTGAAAACCGCGGTAAACCATAAGGGAAAGCCATCCATCAGATTAGCTTATGACCAAAAAGAGCCGAAAACATAACAGAACGATCGACTGCTTTTCTGCGACTAATGCCACATAAAATTAACATTTAGCCATATGGTTTGGTACAAGGTGATATTTACTGCGGAAAATTGGGCTGATTTTCCGTAGTCGCATTTTCATGACATGAATAAAACTAATGCGAAATAGGACGTGAAATTAGATTATTTCAAATGAGGTGAGGAGACCCGGCCCTGTGGCCGGGTTGAGAAGTGTGACCGGCTTAACGTAACCAGTCAGGAAGATCGTTGAGACCCATCGCCTGACGGATCAGCTGCGGCTTGACGCCCGGCAGCGTATCGGCAAGCTTGAGACCGATATCACGCAGCAGCTTTTTGGCAGGATTAGCACCTGCAAACAGCTCACGGAAGCCCTGCATGCCGGCGAGCATCAGCGCGGCGCTGTGCTTGCGGCTGCGCTCATAGCGGCGCAGGTAGAAGTGCTGGCCGAAATCTTTCCCCTGCGCATGCAGGCGACGGATCTCATCAATGAGCTCCGCGGCATCCATAAAGCCCAGGTTAACGCCCTGCCCGGCCAGCGGATGAATGGTATGAGCTGCATCGCCAACCAGCGCCAGACGGTGAGCGGCAAACTGGCGCGCATAGCGCCCGGTCAGCGGAAAGACCTGACGTTCGCTTTCCACTTCGCAAAGCCCAAGGCGATTATCAAATGCCACGTTCAGCGCCTGATTAAACGTGGCTTCGTCGGCCTGCTGCATTTTTGCGGCTTCTTCCGGCGACAGCGACCAGACGATGGAGCACAGGTGCGAATCGCTGAGCGGCAGGAAGGCCAGAATACCCTCGCCGTGAAACGCCTGGCGAGCCACTGCCTGATGCGGCTCGGCGGTGCGAATGGTCGCCACCAGCGCGTGGTGACGGTAATCCCATGAGGTCAGCGGAATATCCGCTTTGTTACGCAGCCAGGAGCTAGCGCCGTCCGCGCCGATGACCAGTTTCGCCGTCAGCATATTGCCATCTTTCAGCGTGAGGAAGGCTTCGTTTTCGCCCCAGACAACCTGCGCCAGTTCGGCGGGCGCCATCAGCGTAATATCTTTGCTCTTTTGCGCTTTACGCCACAGCGCATGGTGGATCACGCCGTTTTCAATGATGTGCCCTAAATGGCTGTAGCCAAGGCTTTCTCCATCAAACTCGATACGCCCGAAGCTGTCACGATCCCAGACTTCCATTCCGTGGTAACAGCGGGTGCGTTCAGCCAGAATGTCATTCCAGACGTCAAGGCGCGCAAGCAGTTTTTCACTGGCCGCATTAATGGCGGAAACGCGAAGCTGAGGAGCTGAGTCAGCGGCGACGGGCTGAGGCTGGTGCTGCTCAATGACCGCCACGCGCAGCCCGCTGCCCTGTAGACCGCAAGCCACCGCAAGACCGACCATGCCTCCGCCCACGATAGCGATATCAACACTTTGCACTGAAAACTCCTTATCTCGCTACCTGACCCAGGGTACGCTGCGCCAGCGCATCGCGCGCCGGAGTGAATAATTCCATTGCCATCAAGCCTATATTTCGCCCGGCCACCAGCGGAGCCCAGCGATTGGCGAAGAGATGAACCAGACCGTCGGTGACGCCGATGGTCGCGTTTTTATCGTTTGTTCTGCGCTGTTGATAGCGGCTTAGCAGCGCATAGTCACCCGGATCGCTCGCCCGGGCCAGCATTTCTGCCAGCGACATGACATCGCGCAGGCCCAGGTTAAAGCCCTGACCGGCAATCGGATGCAGCGTTTGTGCAGCGTTTCCCACCAGCGCCACGCGGTGTGATACCGAACGCTGAGAGGTGGATAACGTGAGCGGATACGCGTTACGGCCGCCCGCAAGCGTGATACGCCCCAGACGCCAGCCGAACGCCTGCTGAAGCTCATTGCAGAACCGGGCATCGGACCAACCCAGTACTTCGTCGCGCTTATCAAGCGGATGGCACCACACCAGCGAACAACGTCCATCAGACATTGGCAGCATCGCCAGCGGGCCGTGTTCGGTGAAACGTTCAAACGCGCGTCCTTCATGAGGCACGGCAGTCGTGACGTTGGCAATCACCGCCAGCTGTTCGTAAGGCTGCTGTTGCCAGCGAATACCACACTGCTCGCCAAGTGCAGAGCGGGAACCGTCCGCCGCGACCAGCAGTTGGCCCGTCAGCGTTTGGCCATTATCGAGAGCGACCTCAACGTTTTCCTGAGTGCGGGAGAAGCCGCTGACGCGAGCCGGGCAATGCAGCGTGACGCCCGGCGCTTTACGAAGCAGGCTAAACAGGCGCTGGCCGACGTCATGCAGTTCCACAACCTGCCCAAGGGCGGGCAGATGGTAATCTTCGGCATCCAGCGTCACGAATCCGGCATGGCCGCGATCGCTTACGTGAACGGTCCGAATTGGCGTCGCGCAATCGCGGATAGCCTGCCAGATCCCCACTCTCGCCAGCTGCTGGCAGGTGCCTGCCGCCAGCGCAATTGCCCGGGCGTCAAAGCCCGGATGCTGCTGTGAATCGGGCGCAACGGCCTCAATCAGGTGGACCGGCACTTTGCCTGCGCTGAGATGCGAAATCGCCAGCGCGAGCGTCGCGCCGGTCATACCGCCGCCTACGATAATGACGCTCATGATTGCTGCGCCGACATCAGCGCCTCAATATCGTCCGCGCGCTTAACGACGCTGGCGGTGAGGTTTTCGTTACCGTTTTCGGTGATGACGATGTCATCTTCGATGCGAATCCCGATGCCCCGGTATTGCTCTGGTACATCAGCGTCCGGCGCGATGTACAGGCCAGGCTCAACGGTCAGCACCATGCCAGGCTCAAGCACGCGGGAGCGATCCGGACCGTACTCACCGACGTCATGAACGTCCATGCCCAGCCAGTGGCTGAGGCCATGCATAAAGAATTTGCGGTGCGCGTTATCGGTAATCAGCCGATCGATATCGCCTTTGAGGATCCCGAGTTTTACCAGACCGGACACCATGATCCGCACGACTTCGCCGGTGACTTCCTGCATGGACGTGCCTGGACGATAGAGGCTCAGCGCAGCTTCCAGCGATTCGAGGACGATGTCGTAGATTTCACGTTGTGCCGGGGTGAATTTACCATTCACCGGGAAAGTACGGGTGATATCCCCGGCGTAGCCGAGATATTCACAGCCCGCATCGATTAGCACCAGATCGCCATCGCGCAGTTCGGATTCGTTTTCGGTGTAATGCAAAATACAGCCGTTTTCGCCGCCGCCAACGATGGTGTTGTAGGAAGGATAGCGCGCGCCGTGGCGGTTAAACTCGTGGTGAATTTCACCCTCAAGCTGATACTCAAACATGCCCGGACGGCATTTTTCCATCGCCCGGGTGTGCGCCAGTGCGGAGATTTCACCGGCGCGGCGCATCACCTCAATTTCTTCCGGTGATTTAAACAGGCGCATTTCGTGCACCAGCGGCCGCCAGTCCACCAGCGTCGCCGGAGCCTTCAGGTTTTGCCGTGAGCCTTTGCGCAGCTTTTCCAGCGCGTTAAATACGATGGTATCGGCGTATTCGTATTCGCCCTGGACGTAATACACCGCCTCCAGCCCGTTCAGCAACTGATCAAGCTGTTCGTCAATTTCGCTGAACGCCAGCGCCCGATCCACGCCAAGCCTGGCCGGGGCAGCGTCCTGGCCGAGGCGACGGCCAAACCATATTTCTGCGGTCAGGTCTCGCACACGGTTGAACAGCACGCTGTGGTTGTGAGTGTCATCACTTTTAATCAGCACCAGCACCGCTTCGGGCTCGTTAAAGCCAGTGAAGTAGCTGAAATCGCTGCTTTGACGATAGGGATATTCCGTATCGGCGCTGCGAATGGCTTCCGGCGCGGCAAAAATCAGCGCCGCGCTGCCCGCTGGCATCTGCGCCAGCAGCTTCTGCCGACGCTGAAGGTATTCCTGCTGAGTCATGACACCCTCCTGAGCATGCTTGTTATTAGTGTAAGGTTGGTTTCTGTACTTCCGGAGCTGTTGGCTGTGGGTGCGTGAAGGTATCGTGGCACAGCAGCGCGGCGACACGCACGTACTCGACGATCTCTTCGAGCGACATTTCGAGCTCTTCCTGATCTTCATCTTCGTCATAGCCGAGCTGGGCGATGTTGCGCAGATCGTCGATGGCTTCGCCGGTTTCGCCTTTCACCTTGTCCAGCTTCGGCTGAGTGACGCCAAGGCCCAACAGGAAGTGGTTCACCCACCCCGCCAGCGCATCCGCGCGATCGAAAACGCTGACCTCATCGCCGTCAGGCATATAAAGCTGGAACTGGAAGCCTTCATCTTCCAGCGCATCGCTGGTTGAGGCGTGAATTTTTCGCAGGACTTCGGCCAGCTCATGACCAAACGCCAGACCTTCGTTGGTCAGGTCATGGACCAGCGGCAGCCAGCTGCTGTCATTGTTACCACCGCACAACATGCCGCTAATCAGACCATGCATTTCGGCAGGCGTTAAGCCTACACCCTGTTGGTTAAGTAACTGGTTCACATCGTTGTAACCAGGCATTTCGTTCTGTATAGACATGCGCATTCGTCGTCGTTGGGGGAAAGTTCATGTTATGCTACCACTTTGGACCCTGGTGAACCAGAAAAGGGCTTGTGTGCTCACGCCAGAGTAGCTATAGTGTCGCCCCTTCGCGGGCCCCGGTGCGGGCTGTGGAGGTAGCGCAGTCAAACAGCAGGAAGGTGGCATGTCTGCAGAACCCGTCGATATCCAAATTTTTGGCCGTTCACTGCGAGTGAATTGCCCGCCTGAACAAAGGGATGCCCTGAATCAGGCCGCGGACGATCTGAATCAGCGGTTGCAAGATCTGAAAGAACGCACTAGAGTCACAAATACTGAGCAGCTGGTGTTTATCGCCGCCCTGAATATCAGCTATGAGCTGACGCAGGAAAGAGCAAAAACGCGCGATTACGCGGCCAGTATGGAAACCCGAATTCGGATGCTCCAGCAGACCATTGAACAGGCACTTCTTGATCAGGGTCGCACAACCGAAAAGACGGCGCCCAACTTTGAATAACACTTCATGGTTAACTATGGTAGAGTGACCCTGAAGACAAAATTTCTCTGAGATGTTCGCAAGCGGGCCAGTCCCCTGAGCCGATATTTCATACCACAAGAATGTGGCGCTCCACGGTTGGTGAGCATGCTCGGTTCGTCCGAGAAGCCTTAAAACTGTGACGACACATTCACCTTGAACCAAGGGTTCAAGGGTTACAGCCTGCGGCGGCATCTCGGAGATTCCCTACCTTCTGCTTCAATCATGACACTCGTTTCTGATACTTCTTCAGCCAGACAAAACATTCGCCAGATAATCCGGCAGCGTCGTCGTGCGCTCACGCCAGACCAGCAGCAGCTTTTTGCCGGGCAGGCCGCCCACCGCATGATGATTTATCCTCCCGTGGTGATGGCAAAAACCGTGGCGGTATTTCTCTCCTTCGACGGTGAACTCGACACGCAGCCGCTGATTGAGCAACTCTGGAAGAGCGGTAAACAAGTGTATCTGCCGGTGCTCCATCCCTTCTCTTCCGGCAATTTGCTGTTTCTTCATTATCACCCGCAGTCTGATCTGATCGTCAACCGGCTAAAAATCCACGAGCCAAAGCTCGACGTGCGCGACGTGTTACCGCTGAGCGAGCTGGACGTGCTGATTACGCCTCTGGTTGCATTTGACCAACAGGGGCAGCGTCTGGGAATGGGTGGCGGGTTTTACGATCGCACTTTGCAAAACTGGCAGCAGCATGGACTACAGCCGGTCGGCTATGCGCACGATTGTCAGCAGGTCGATGCCCTGCCGGTAGAGAAATGGGATATTCCGCTGCCTGCGGTGGTCACTCCTTCGAAGCTCTGGTACTGGTGAGCGAATTGTCGGGTGGCGGCTTCGCCTTACCCGACCTACAAAATTCGTAGGCCCGGCAAGCAACGTGCCGCCGGGCAAAAATAATAATCAGTAAAGCAAACGAGCGCGAATCGTTCCTGGAATGGCCTTCATGCTCTGCAGCGCTTTCTCAGCAACATCTTCTTCCGCTTCGATGTCGATCACCACGTAACCCATCTGCGGCGTGGTTTGCAGGTACTGCGCGGCGATGTTTACGCCCTGCTCGGCGAAAATCTGGTTAATCGCGGTCAGCACGCCTGGACGGTTTTCGTGGATGTGCAGCAGTCGACGACCGCCATGCAGCGGCAGCGACACTTCCGGGAAGTTCACCGCCGAAAGCGTGGAACCGTTGTCTGAGTATTTCGACAGTTTACCGGCCACTTCCAGACCGATGTTTTCCTGTGCTTCCTGAGTGGAACCGCCGATGTGCGGCGTCAGGATCACGTTGTCGAATTCGCACAGCGGCGAAGTGAACGGATCGCTGTTGGTCGCCGGCTCAGTCGGGAATACGTCGATGGCCGCGCCCGCCAGGTGCTTACGCGCCAGCGCATCGCACAGCGCAGGAATATCCACCACGGTGCCGCGCGCGGCGTTGATCAGCAGTGAACCCGGCTTCATCAGCGCCAGCTCTTCAGCGCCCATCATATTTTTGGTGGAAGCATTCTCTGGTACGTGCAGGCTCACCACATCACTCATGTTCAGCAGATCGGAGAGATGCTGAACCTGGGTGGCATTGCCGAGCGGCAGCTTGTTTTCGATATCGTAGAAGAAAACGTGCATCCCCAGCGATTCCGCCAGAATCCCAAGCTGAGTGCCGATATGACCGTAGCCAATAATGCCCAGCTTTTTACCGCGGGCCTCGTAGCTGCCAGCGGCCAGTTTGTTCCAGATCCCACGGTGCGCTTTGGCGTTGGCTTCAGGAATACCACGCAGCAGCAGCAGCAGTTCGCCGATCACCAGCTCTGCGACGGAACGCGTGTTCGAGAAAGGTGCGTTAAATACCGGAACGCCGCGTTTTGCTGCCGCGTTGAGGTCAACCTGGTTGGTACCGATGCAAAAACATCCAATAGCAACCAATTTTTCCGCAGCCTGGATAATCTCTTCCGTCAGCTGAGTACGGGAGCGCAGGCCGATGAAATGGGCATCACGGATCGACTCTTTGAGCTGCTCAGCGTCGAGCGCGCCTTTGTGAAATTCAATGTTGGTGTAGCCTGCCGCACGAAGGCTATCGAGTGCTTTTTGATGCACGCCTTCGACCAGCAGAAACTTAATTTTGTCTTTTTCCAGTGATACCTTAGCCATTTCCCCGCCCTGTCTGTCTTGTATCGATGTTGTGGTGAACGAACGATGCTCACCCAAGCCAACATATCAAAAAAAACTATTGCGGCAATATGAACGTTTGCGTCGACGTCCTGAGGAAAAGTCATTCAGCGCGAAATGGCAGCATAAAATGCTGGGTGGGAATGATGGCGTAGATTGTTAAACAGGTGTAGCCAGATTATGTGACACAAGTCACCAAATTTAACCTGGCGAAAATTTTTTACGGGGACGAGCACCGCCCCCGTCAGATCATTTCACAATGGTTTTCACACCATCGGCGGTGCCGATCAGCGCCACGTCCGCACCACGGTTGGCAAACAGGCCGACGGTCACGACGCCAGGAATGCCGTTAATGGCGTTTTCCAGCGCCACAGCATCAAGGATCTCCAGGCCATGAACATCCAGGATAACGTTGCCGTTATCGGTGACGACGTTCTGACGGTATTCCGGGCGTCCGCCCAGCTTCACCAGCTCACGCGCCACGGCGCTGCGCGCCATTGGAATGACTTCTACCGGCAGAGGGAATTTTCCGAGGATAGCCACCTGCTTGGAAGCATCAGCGATACAAATGAATTTATCCGCAACGGAAGCGATGATCTTCTCACGCGTCAGCGCCGCGCCGCCGCCTTTGATCATCTGCATGTGGTCGTTAATCTCATCTGCGCCGTCAACGTAGATCCCCAGACGATCCACTTCATTCAGATCAAAAACGTGGATCCCCAGGCTCTTTAGCTTTTCGGTTGAAGCGTCCGAACTGGAAACGGCACCTTCAATCTGACCTTTCATCGTCCCGAGCGCGTCGATAAAGTGCGCGGCGGTCGACCCCGTGCCTACGCCGACGATGGTCCCGGGTTGTACGTATTGAAGTGCTGCCCAGCCAACTGCTTTTTTCAGTTCATCCTGCGTCATGATTTTTGCCTGTGATGTGATGGGATGCCGCGCATTATAGACTATTCACCACACAAATGTCCCTGCACGGCCCGGCGGGCGCGGCCCAATTTGGGGCCTGTATCAAACGTAAATTTATGTCATAGTGCGGGTAACAGAAAATGAGGAGTCAGTCACAGCAATGAAACGTCCGGACTACAGAACACTACAGGCGCTGGATGCGGTTATTCGGGAACGCGGATTTGAGCGCGCCGCACAAAAGCTGTGTATCACCCAGTCCGCCGTCTCACAGCGTATTAAACAGCTGGAAAACATGTTCGGGCAGCCGTTGCTGGTGCGCACCGTGCCTCCTCGTCCAACCGAGCAAGGGCAAAAGCTGCTGGCGCTGCTGCGTCAGGTGGAGCTGCTGGAAGAAGAGTGGCTTGGCGACGAGCAAACCGGCTCCACGCCGCTGCTGCTGTCGCTGGCGGTCAACGCCGACAGTCTTGCAACCTGGCTTCTGCCCGCTCTCTCCACCGTACTTTCCGATTCGCCGATTCGCCTCAATATTCAGGTGGAAGATGAAACCCGCACACAGGAACGTCTGCGCCGTGGGGAAGTGGTCGGCGCGGTGAGTATTCAGCCACAGGCGCTACCAAGCTGCCTGGTCGATCAGCTTGGCGCGCTCGACTATCTGTTCGTCGCCTCAAAGTCGTTTGCGCAACGCTACTTCCCGAATGGCGTAACGCGTTCTGCCCTGCTGAAAGCGCCGGTGGTGGCGTTCGACCATCTTGATGATATGCATCAGGCTTTCCTGCAACAGCACTTCGATCTGCCGCCGGGCAGCGTGCCGTGCCATATCGTGAACTCCTCGGAGGCCTTCGTGCAGCTTGCCCGCCAGGGCACCACCTGCTGTATGATCCCGCATCTGCAAATTGAGCGCGAGCTCGACAGTGGTGAACTTATCGATCTGACGCCGGGCCTGTTCCAGCGCCGGATGCTCTACTGGCACCGCTTCGCGCCGGAAAGCCGCATGATGCACCGGGTGACGGACGCGCTGCTGGAATACGGGCACAAGGTGCTGCGCCAGGATTAAACAAAAAAAGGCGGGAGCATTTCCCTAATGCTGGTCACTTAAGGTGATCAGCAGTTTTTCTCACCGGGTATTTCTGGGACTTTACTCTTAACTCCCGAGGGTAACTTCGCTCTCTTCTTCCCGGTAATACCAGCCATTTTGCTTTCTCATACAACGTTCTCAACTCACCCGGCATCTTACCCGGTGAAGCCCATGGCAACGTTATCAGCATCCGGGTTAATTCACTTATTGAGCCACTAAAGCTCAGCTGATAAGGCAGATAATCGCCTTTCAGTTCGAACGCCATCCTTACCATCTGGTATCTCACCAGGTTGTAAGTCAGCAGCACACCCCATAACTCCTGTCGCACCAGTTCTGGCAGTTTGCTGCGTAACGTCCAGCGA